>JASIEC010000064.1 GCA_030046135.1 Thermoplasmata archaeon
TTCCCGCTGCTCGCGCGAGACCGTCGCGTGGTCCGGTACGATCTGCGAGGATACGGCGCGTCCCCGCCGGCGACCTCGGAGTTCTCTCCCGTCCGAGATCTGCTGGCCCTCCTCGATCACCTGGGGCTCTCGAGACCGCTGATCGTCGGTCCCAGCGTCGGGGGGAAGATCGCCCTCGATCTGACCCTGGCTCACCCGGAGAAGGTGGGCGCGCTCCTGCTAGTGGCCCCGGGGTACTCCGGAATGGACTACGACCATGTCCCCGGCGGCAAGGCGACGTTCGAGCGCGACGAGCGCCTCTCCCAGGCCGCCTCCGCCGCCTGGACGGCGGGACATCTCGAGGAGGCGACGGAGCACCTTCGGGAGCTGTGGGCCTCGTCGCTGACGGGCGCGTCGCTCGAGCTGTTCCGGACGATGGTCCGCGAGAACGCGAAGGAGGTGTTCGAGGAGCGGTCCGGCCGCTTCGAGACCCGAGACGGAGGACCCGCTGCCGGTCGGCTGGGCGAGATCCACGTTCCGATCCGGATCCTGGTCGGGGACCGGGACAACCCTGCGATGCCGCACTGCGCGAACTTCCTCGCGCGGGGGATCGCGGGCGCCCGGGTGGAACTCGTCCCCGGGGCCGACCACCTCTTGAACCTCTCCCGGCCGGAGGCGTTCGACGCCGCGCTCCAAGGATTCGCGAAGAGCCTTCCCGCCGACTGATCCGCTCGTCCTGCCCGGACGAGCGTCGGGGCCGGGGTCAGCCCTGGCGGACCTCGTGGATCTCGTCGGCGACCAGGCCGTGCGCTTCCTTGTGCACCCGGGCGGCCGCCTCCGGCGACGGGGCCTCGACGAGGCAGAAGACCGTCTCGGTCGTCTCGTCGACCCAGTAGCTCCGATAGTTGACCCCGTGGCGGCCCTGCACCTGGAGGTCCTTCGCGTGGGCGTCCGCGACGGCCTTCGCGGTGACGCCCTTCACGTGGCGGTGCACGTCCATGTAGACGGGCATGGCGGGCATCACCCGCGACCGCGGCAAAAGCCTTCCGGCGTCGACGGACTCGGGGCTCGTCCGATGGGCGCGCCCGAGCGAGGCCTCGCACGGCGATCCACGACGGGGCGCGACGCGCTCGGTCGTCTCCCTGGGTCTCCGAGCGCGAGCGCGCCGCCGGTGACCGGCTCCCCGGGGTCCTCGTCCCTTTAACGGAGGAGGACCTCCCTTCCGCATGGCCGCGGGATCCTCCTCCGACGCCCGGCCGGTCCTCCTCGTCGGAGCGACGGGAGACCTCGGGGGCCGGGTTCTCCGGGCGCTGCGAGCCCGGGGCAAGCCGGTCCGCGCCCTCGTCCGGCCGGGGAGCGACGTGAGCGGCCTTCCCACGGACGGCGTCGAGATCGTGCGCGGCGACATGCTCGATCCCGCCTCGCTCGGTCCGGCGTTCGCCGGGGTCAGCGCGGCGGTCTCCACCGCGATCGGGTACTCCCGGCGGCAGGAGGGGGACTCTCTCCGCACGGACTACGAGGGGAACCGTCACCTCGTGGAGGCGGCCAAGAGCGCCGGGATCCCCCGGTTCGTCTTCCTGAGCATCCTGGCGTGCGACAAGGCGCCCGGAGTCCCGCACTTCTGGGCGAAGAAGGTCACCGAGGACGCGCTCAAGGAGCTCGGGGTCCCGTTCGTGTCGCTACGCCCCGGAGCGTTCCTGGGCGCCCCGTCCGGCCGGTACGGAAAGTGGATGCGGGAGGGGCTCGAGAAGGGCCGCGTCATGGGGATGACCCCCGCCGGGGTCCGGATGACGTACATCGCCCCGGGCGAGGTCGCCCGGGCGATCGCGATGGCCGTCGACGAGCCCCGCGCGCTCGGGCGCACGATCGACCTCGGCTCGGATCGCCCGCTCTCGGGCCCCGAACTGGCCGAGCTCGTCGGCCGCCTCCTCGGCCGGCCGATGACGATGCGCTCGATGTTCGGCCCGGGCTTCGGCCTCCTGGGGAGGATCGCGGGGCTGTTCAACCCCGGGATGCGGGAGATGATGGCGATGGGGAGGTTCTTCCAGACCGGGCAGTACATCGCGGACACCCGGCTCCAAGGGGAGCTGTTCGGCCCGATCCCGAAGGTGGAGGACGCGGCCCGGGCGATGCTGAAGGGCCTCGATCTCCTGCCGGGGCCGTCTCGAACCTAGTCGCCGGCGCCCGACCCCACGCGCCCTCCGCCCCCCGACGAGGCGAGGCGGGGATCGTCAAGCTCGAACTCGGTGCCGCACCCGAGGCAGGTGACAAAGCAGTGGACGTCACCGCTCACCGGCTCCCCGAGGCGCCCCCCGCAGAGGGGGCAGCGGCCGGGCCCGACCGGCCCCGGGGTCGAGGGCATGCCCGATCGAGGGCGAGCGGTCTCAATAGGTCGCGGCTCGCGGCGATCCCGACGCCCGCCGGTGGCGGAGGTAGTCGAGGACCTGCGAGGCGTTGAGGTCCGGCGGGAACACCGGGTAGAACACCTTCTCGATCACGCCGCGGTCGGCGACGAACGTCAATCGCTTGAACAGCCGTCGTCCCTGGAGCGGGAACGTCGTCGCCGCCCCTCGAACTCGACCGTCGGGGTCCTGAGCGACGCGACGAACGTGGGGAGGTTCAGCGCCCTGGCGAGCTCGAACCGGGCGTCGTTCAATAGGTCGTACGGGAGCCCGAGGCGGCGCTTCAGCTCGAGCTGCTCCCGGAGGCCCACCTCCGGGTCCGGCTGCCCCTGACCGCTCACGCCGAACAGGCGTGCGCCGAACGCGGAGAGGCCGGGATAGGCATCGCGGAATCCCACGTTCTGGATCGTGCAGCCCCGGGCCCCGGGGATCTCGCTCCACTCGCCGGGGATCACGGCGGGCGGGGCGATCGTCGCCGGGTACAGGAAGAAGACCGAGAGCCGGCGGGCGACCTCCCCGACGTCGACCTCGTCGCCGGAGGTCGAGCGCAGGACGATGTGCGGCACGGTCGCGCCCGGGAGGTGCCGCGCGGCCCCGTCGTCCTCCGGCCGGGGGAGGCCCGCCGGCAGGGCGAGCAGCTGCGAATCCGTGGGGATTCCGGCTCCGGACATCCTGCGTCCCCCCGCCCCCGGACGGTCACCGGCCCGCGGGAGGAGGGACGCTCATCCCCGGTGGATCGAGAACCCGACGAGGTCAGGGGAGGGAGGAAGGTCGGCGATGCGGCGGACGGCGTGGGCATCGCTCTGGCCGCGAGGGCCGCTCACCTCCTCGACGAACGTCGCCACGCTCCCGAGCGGTCCCTGGACCTCGATCAGCACCGTCCCGTCCGGGCGGTTCGCGACGGAGCCGACGACGCCGTGACGCCGGGCCGTCTCGGCGACGCGCGACCGGTAGTTCACGCCCTGCACCCGCCCGACGGCGATGCACTTCCAGCGAACGACCGGGTCCACGGCCCCTCGACGAAGGAAGGGTCCAAGCCGCCGGGGCTCTTCAGCGCCGTCCCCCCTCCGGAGGGTGCCCCGACGGGGCGCGACGAAGCCGTTTTGCTCGACGCCCGACTCGGGACGGGGATGGCGAAGCGTGCCCGCACGCCGGACTGGAAGGGCTGGCTTCGGCGCTGGGACGAGCAGCAGCAGAGCTTCAATCCGGATCGGGAACGTCGCTTCACGGCGATGCTCGACGTCCTCGAGGCCCAGGTCGGGCGGCGGTCCGACGTCCTCGACCTCGGCTCGGGGCCCGGGTCCCTGAGCGCCCGGGTCCTCGCCCGCTTTCCGCGGGCGCGCGTGGTCGCCGTCGACCACGACCCCGTCACGTTGCGGATCGGCCGGGGCGCGCTCGGCTCCTACGGGGGCCGGCTGACGTGGGTCGATACCAAGATGGGCGCCCCCGGATGGGACCGGGCCCTCCCGCGACGTCGGTTCGACGCCGCGATCAGCACGACCGCGCTCCACTGGCTCCGCCCGCCCGCGCTCCGACGGCTCTACCAGGATCTCGCGCACCGGATCCGCCGGGGAGGGGTGGTCCTGAACGGCGACCGGCTCCCGTCGGGACGCGACGACCCCGCGAGGGATCGCCTCGAGGCGCGCGTGAGGACGGTGCGGTATTCCCGCCACGCCCTCGACGCGCAGTGGACGGCGTGGAAGCGGTGGTGGCGGGAGGCCGAGCGGGAGCCCGCCCTCCGGGCCGAGTTCCGGGAGCACGAGGCACGATCGGCCGGTCACCCCCGGTTCCACGACACGTCCCTCGCACTGCACCGGGACGCCCTCCGGCGCGCGGGGTTCCGGGACGTCGGGATCGTCTGGCAGGACCTCGACACCCGGGTCCTGTACGCTCGCCGCTGAGGGGCCGCTCCGCCGCGCGCGGGCGCCGGGGGACCCGGCCGGGAGCTCCTACCGGGCGGCTCCGGCCACGATCTCCTCGAGGAGGCCGATCGGCGGGCACCCGGCCCCGAGCACCGCGTCGTGGAACCGGCGGAGATCGCCGCCGAACTTCGAGGCGAGGAGGCGGCGGCGGACGTCGAGGATCGCGAGCTTCCCGAGCGTGTAGCAGAAGTACCCCGGGTCGAACGTGCCCCGGATCGCCTCGCGCTCGGCGGGCAGCCGCTCGAAGTGCGCCTCCGACTGGAACAGCGCCGTCGCCCGGTCGACGGTCCAGCCCTCGGTGTGCAGGCCGATCGAGGCGAGCAGGCGGCAGTCGCGGAGGAGGGCGTCGTGGAGCTCGGAGATCTCCGCGTCGTGCCGGCCCCCCCCGAGGCCCGCCTCGACGACGAGCTGCTCGCAGTAGTGCGCCCACCCCTCGATGAACGACGACGACTGGTAGACCTTCCGGGCGAGGCTCCCGTCGCGGGTCCTCAGGTGCAGGAACTGCAGGTAGTGGCCCGGGTACACCTCGTGCACGGTGATGTTCTTGAGGAGCGAGCGGTTCATCGAGCGCAACCATTCCTCCTGCTGGGCCGGGGTCCAGGCGGGGTCGACGAGGGTGACGAAGTAGACCCCGTCGGCGGCCTCGCCGTCGAACGGGCCGGGCGAGCTCATGCTCGCGGTGGTGAGACCGCGGCCGTACGCCGGGGTCTCCTCCACCCGGCATCGCGCCGGCTCGGGCATCGAGACGAGCGACTTCTCGGCGACGAACGTCCGGGCCTCGTCCACGTACGCCCGGGCGGTGCCGAGGAGCTCGGCGGCCGGAGGATGGTCGCTCGCGAGGCGTTCGAACAGCGCCGAGGGGGTCGTGCGCTCCTCCCGCGCGATCGCCTCGAGGCGGGCCTGGTTGCGGGCGAGGTCCGCCGCGCCGGCGGTGCGGATCTCGGCGATCGGGCTCCGGATCCCCTCCCGGACGAACAGGAACTCCTGGAACTTCTCCGCGCCGAGGGCGACGTCGCTCGACGCCCGGGGCAGCTCCTCGTCCCGGAGCCACCGGAGGAACCGCGCGAGCTCCGCCTCCGCCGGCGCCCTCGCCTCGGCGACCCGGGGCCCGAGGCCCGCGCTCGCCGCGAACGCCTCCGCCTCGGCGAAGTGGGTCGGGAGCCCCGCCCCCATCCCGAGGCACAGCTCGACGAACGGCCTGGGGAGCGGCCCCCGCAATCGCTGGCGCCCGGCCCGCAGGAGTCCGGGGTAGGCCCCGAGGGCCCGGGCGATCGCGTCGACCCGCTGGGGCGCCGGGGCGTACTCGCGGGCGAGGTACGACGTCAGCGAGGCGGTGCCGATGTACACCATCGGGTTCCGGTCGAGGTCGCGGCTCCGCCGCAGGTCGAACAGCGGGCTCTCGAGGAGGAGCCGGAGGAGGAAGCGGTCGATCTTCCGGTCCGGGCCGAGGCCGTCCGCGTCGACCGCCTCCAGTCGCTGGAGGAGACGGTCGGCCCCGACCGCCCAGCGATCGGTCGCCTCGACCGAGTAGTCCGGAAGGCGACCGTCGTACTCATGGAGGCCGAGATCGACCGCGGAGGTCGGGAGCAGCTCGAAGACGTGGTCGACGATCTCGCGCTCCAACGGGGCGAGCGAGTCCGCGGACGCCATGGTCGTGGGTCCGGAGCGGGGCGCCCTCAAAACATGCCGGTGGCGGCCGGGAAACCCCGACGGGTCACTCGACCCAGGTGAGGCGACACTTGGGGCAGGTGCCGTGGTCGAGCGGGCTCTGGCAGACGAAGCAGCGCTGGAAGACGCCGGCCCGCGCGCCCGGATCCGCACGCGAAGGAGGCGGCGCGGGGAGCGGCGGCGGGAGGAGGGGGGGTGCCGGCGCGGGAGTCTCCGCGACCGGGGCCGGAGAGGCCGGCCCCGGCTCGACCGGCTCGGGCTCCCGGGAGGAGGGGACCGCCGGAGGGGGCCCGGGCTCGGCCCCCTCGTTGTCGGACTTTGGCCGGCGTCGCCGGAACAGCATCGGCGGTCCTCATTCCGGTCCGAGTCTTAGCGCTGGCCTGCCGGCCGCACCGTTTTCAGGCCCCCGTCCCTCGGGAGTCGTGGCGTCCGCATCGCAGCGACTGGCCGAGCTCGGACTGCGCCTTCCCGATCCGCCGAAACCCGCCGGCGCGTACGTTCCGGTGGCCCGGGCCGGCGAGCTGGCGTGGGTCTCGGGCCAGATCGTGGTCGCCGGCGGAACGCCCTCGCCCGCCGGTACGGTCGACCGGGACGTCCCGATCGAGATCGCCCAGGAGACCGCCCGTCGCGCCTCCCTGCAGGCCCTGAGCGCGCTCGCGCAGGCGCTCGGGTCCGTCGACCGCATCCGGCGGATCGTCCGCGTCGGGGTGTACGTCGCCGTCTCCCCCGGGTTCCACCGAGAGCACGAGGTCGCGAACGGGGCGACCGGGTTCCTCGCCGACGTCTTCGGCGAGGACGCCCGCCCGTCGCGGTTCGCGATCGGGGTCGCGAGCCTCCCGCTCAACGCCCCGGTCGAGGTCGAGATGATCGTCGCCACCGACCGGGCGCCCCCGGGCTGAACGGCCGCGCCGCGGGCGAGGAGCCGCTACGCTCTTCCCGCCGAAGGCGTCCGGAGACGGACCGTGGAGCCGACGCGCTGGGCCGGGGTCGCGCGGGACGGGCGCGAGCTGTTCACCCCGAACGCGGAGCCGGGGCATCGGGTGTACGGGGAGGAGCTCCGGACGGCGGCCGGGACCGAGTACCGGCGCTGGGACCCGTTCCGCTCGAAGCTCGCGGCGTTCCTCCTCCGGGAGCCGGCGGGGGATCTGCTCACCGCCCCGCGGACCGCGCTCTATCTCGGGGGCGCCCACGGGACCACGGTGAGCCACCTCTCCGACCTCTGGCCGGCGTCCTCGATCTTCGTCGTCGAGAAGAGCCCCACATCGTTCGTCTCCCTCCTCGCCCTGGCGCGTCGGCGGGCGAACCTCCTCCCCCTGCTCGCGGACGCGCAGCTCCCCGAGAGATACCGAGCGGATGTCGGCGAGGTCGAGTTCCTCTACCAGGACGTGGCGCAGCGGGACCAGGTCGCGATCTTCACGGAGAACGCGGACGCCTCTCTCGCGCGCCCGGGGCGGGGGATCCTCATGCTGAAGATCCGGTCCGTGACGCAGCGCAGGCCCGCCGGGAACGTCGTGCGGGAGGCGCGCGAGCGCCTCGGGCGGGCGGGGTTCCGGATCGACGCCGAAGAGGCCCTCGCGCCGTTCGCGCGCGACCACGTCGCCCTCGCGGTCCGGCGGTAGCGAGCTCGTTCCAGCCTCCGCCGGAGGGTGCGGCCGCTTCTACCGCGCCGGCGTCGCCGCCTGGGGGGGAGACCCGTGCGGGATCGGCGGCCTTCGTCACGGAGAGTCTCCTGGGCCCTCGCCGGCGGGACCCTCGCCTTCCTGGCCCTCCTCGTCCCGGCGGGACCCCTCGCGCGGGCGCCGAGATCGTCGGCTCCGACCGCCGCCGAGCCGGTCTCCTCCCTCGAGCCGGCCCCCCAGCTCAGCGCTTCGCCGGCGACGTGGTGGATGATCGCGGGCTCGACCGTCACGGTGCGGGCGGCGTGGGTCGACCTCCCGCCCGGCTGCGAGGTCTCCCCGGCGTGGTTCGTCTGGTCGCTCGGTCCGGGGGGAGCCGAGGGAAACCTCTCGGCGACCAACGGCTCCGAGGTGAACTTCTCGGCGGACAGTGTGGTGAGCGGGACCACCCAAGTTCTCGTCCGTTCGGCCGCGACCCTCGCGTGCGGCGAGAACGAGACCGGGGTCGTCGGCGTCGCCTCGTCGAACCTCAGCGTCGACGCCCCTCTCCTGCTCCGGAACCTCTCGATCACGCCGGACCCCGTGGAACCCGGCGAGAACACCTCGGTTGTGGGCTGGGTGGCCGGGGGAGACCCCCCCTACTCGGTCGAGGTCGACTGGGGCGACGGGAACCTCTCGTACCTCAACCTCACCTCGGCGGGGCCGTTCTCCGTGGACCGGCCGCTCGCCGCGGGGACCTATCTCCCGACCGTCGACGTCGCGGACGCGATCGGGGACGAGACGGAGGGGACGGTCCTCGAAGCCGTCACCGCGAGCTCGGGGTTCGCCGCGGCGATCGTTCCGTCGACGCTCGTCGCCGAGGTCGGCGTTCCGGCCGGATTTGCGATCGCCACGGTGAACACGCCGGCCGCCGGATACTCCTCCGTCTTCGCCTGCGGCGATGCCGTGGCCGCCGCCGAGACGGCGGGACGGTCGTGCACGTTCGAGGCGCCGGGCTCGGCGCCGGTCTCCTTCGAGGGGGTCGAGGCCGGGTTCCCGTACACGGAGGCGACCGCGACGCTCGAGGAGCCGGTGGTCCCACCGTTCACCCTCAACCTCTCCGGGCCTCCGCCCGTCGCGGAGGTCGGGGAACTCGCCTACGTCCCCGTCACCCTCGTCGGAGGGGTCCCGCCGTTCAACCTGTCCTGGCACCTCGTCGGGAACAACACCGACCGGTCGCAGGCCGTCGATTCCGACGGGACCGTCTACCTCCCCGTGCTCGCCTCGACCCCGGGCGAGGATCTGCTTCTCGTCGAGGGGGACGATCTCCTCGGCGCGGTCGCGCCCGGCGTCGAGGAGCCCCTCGCCGTCGAGCCGGCCCTCGTCGCCGGGGGGGAGGCGGCCAGCGCGGTCGGGTCCGCCGGGGCGGAGGTGTCGGTCGCGGGCTCGGTGGAGGCGGGGACCCCGCCGTTCTCCTGGTCGATCGAACCCTCGGGGCTCTCTTCGAACGCCACCTTGCTCTCGGGGACGCTCCCCGAACCGGGGCCGTTCGAGTGGACGGGGTTCTACTCCTTGGAAGGAGATCTCGCCGTGGGGCTCACGGTCGTGGACGGGACCGGGGCCACCTGGTCGACCGTCCTCCGTGTGCCCCTCGCCCCGGTCCTCTCCGTTCGGTCCACCTTCTCCCTGGGGGGAGCTCACCGTCTCGAGGCCACGGTCGACATCGCCGGAGGGGCTCCCCCCTTCTCGTACCGCATCGACGGGTCGGACGGCGAGAGCTGGAACGGCTCCGTTGCGACCGACGGCGCGTTCTCCTGGACGCAGTCGACGAACGCCTCGGGCGCGATCACCTTGAACTGGACGTTCACCGACGCCGACGGGAGCTCGGTCTCGGGTCAGGCGAACCTCACGGTCCCCGCGTCCTCGACGGGACCGGCGTCGCTCGAGGGGGCCGGAGCCGCGGCCGGAGTGGCCGGCGGGATCCTCGGGGTGGTCGGTGTCGGCCTGTGGTCGTGGCGGAGATCCCGGCACCCTCCGCCTCCCTCGCCCGATCCGGTCGAGACTCTCCGCGCGATCCTGGAGCCGGCGGACGGGGCCGACCGCGCCGCGGTCGAGCTCGAGGCCGAGGAAGCCGGCGTCCCGTTCCCCGTCGTCCACGAGACGCTGGACCGATTGATCGAGCAGGGCCGGGTCCGAGCCGAGCGGGGAGCCGACGGGGAGGAGGTGCTGGCGTGGGAGCGACGGGTGGAGTGAACCGTGCGCGGGTCCGCGCTCCGGCCACGGTCCTCGCGATCGTCGCGACGGTCCTCCTGGCGAGCCCGGTCCCGGGCGCCCCGGCCCCCGGGTCGGCGCTCGGCCGAGGCGATGCATCCTCGACCCCGAGCGGACCGGTCGCGAACTTCACCGCCGCCCTGAACCGGCTCGTCGAGCTCGTCGGCCTCGCGGGGAGCGCCATCCTCACGCTCGTCTGGGCGCGCGTCGCGCTCAGCTGGTTCTCGAACGACCTCACGAAGAAGATCCAGGCGAAGGATCGCGCCCGGGACGCCCTGATCGGCACGCTCCTCTTCGTCGCCGCGGTGAGCGGCCTCGTCTGGGGCCTCGCCCACTGGGTCGTGACGGGCACGTAGCGGGGGACCGCCCGTGTCGCTCACCGACCTCAGCACTCTCATCCAGGCGATCCTGTTCCTTCTCTTCGCCGACCTGACGAGCCTCGTCGCGGCGGTCACCGGCCCGACGTACGACAATCTCCTCGTGCCCGAACTCTCGCCGGGGGCGCTCTACCCGCCGCTCTCCGCCGCGTCCGCGGGTCCCTCGGACTTCCTCGCTCCGGCGTCCCGGTTCTCGGAGTTCCTGCTCGGAAGCGTCGTCGACCCCGCGATCGCGTTGATCGCCCTCGGGGTCGCCCTCCTCTACCTCGCGCGGGCGATCGTCCCGCGCTGGAACGCCGTCTTCACCGGCCTGCTCCCGAGGCTGGTCCTCGCGGTCGTCGGCGCGAATTTCGCCGGTCTGATCGCGGGCGGGATCCTCGACGCCGCCGGCTCGCTCTACCCGGTCGTCGCCGGCTGGGACGGGGGCGCCTGGCAGCACTGGGTTCGGCTCGCCGGCTTCGGCGAGCTCGCGTTCTCGTGGGACAACGGGGCGGTCGCCTTCGTCCTCTCGCTCGCCGAGTTCGCCCTCGTGATCGCCCTGGTCCTCGCGATCGGCGTGCGCGACGCTCTCCTCGCGGTCCTCGTCGTGCTCCTCCCCCTCCTCACGCTGCTCTGGCCGTTCCGCCCGCTCTCCACGATCCCCCGCCGGGCCTGGTTCCTGTTCGCGGAGCTCGCGTTCCTCCCGACGGTCCTCGTCGTCCCCCTCGAGCTGGCCGTCGGGAGCCCCACGCCGGTGATCCTCGTCGGGTACCTGGGGGTCGCCCTCGCCTCGCCGTTCCTCCTGTCGGTCGCCGCGACGCACCTCGTCGCCGTCGGGTTCCCCGGGGCGGCCGGGGTGGTCCAGGGGGGAACGACGCGCGGGCTCTCGGCGGCGCCGGGGGCGGCGACGGCCGCCGCCGCGCCGGCGGCGAACGCGC
>JASIEC010000065.1 GCA_030046135.1 Thermoplasmata archaeon
GCGATCAACCCGCTCATCAAGGTCGTCAACACGATCTCGATCCTGTTCATCGCGCTCATCGTCGCCCACTCGGTCATCGGGATCTGAGCCCGAGCAGCCCGGACCGGGGCGGCGGACCGACCTCCGCGGCCCCTGTTATATATCATCGGGGCACGTCCTCCGCCGGCATCCCATGGCGCGTCTCCGGGCCGGTTGGATCGTCCTCGTGGCGGGGCTGCTCGCCGTCTCCGCGGTCGGGATCCTTGCCGTCGGAGGGGCCGCGGGGGCCCTGGGGTCACCCCGGTCGTCCGCCGCGGCTCCCTCGACGACGCCGACGTACGTCCTCTCGTTCGTCGAGGCGGGGCTGCCGTCGGGGATCTCCTGGACGGTGTCGCTCGCGAACGGGTCGGCGCCCCCGATCACGAACGACTCGACGTCCACGACGGTGAACTTCACCGTGCCCAACGGGACGTACACATACGTCGTGGAAAACGCGACCAACACCACGACCCGATTCGTGGCGAGCCCCCAGACCGGGAGCGTCGAGGTCAGCGGACCGGGCGCGAGCGTGGAGTTCTACTACGTCCCCCACTCGCTTACCGAGGCGTCGTACAACGTGACGTTCGTGGAGCAGGGACTTCCCTGCATGACGAACTGGTCGGTCGTGATCGCCCCGTCGACCGGGGCCAACGTGACCGGAAACTCCACGACGGGGTCGGTCGTCTTCACGCTGACGAACGGGACGTACAACTTCTCGATCGCCTCGGTCCAGACGCATCGCGGGGTGTACGTCGCGAATCCCGCGTCCGGGAACGTGACGGTCGACGGCACCAATATCACGATCGACGTGACGTTCACGCTCCAGTCCCCGTCGGGAGGCTGCACGGGCATGGGCCCGAGCGCCGCGCCCTCCGCCGCACGCGCGGCGTGATCTCGGCGGGGCTCGGGCCGCCCGGCCGGGCGAACCGAGTGCGCGTTACGGCAGGGGAGCCCGTCGGGAAGCGGGCCGTCCCGTTGGTGCGACGCTGAGAAGCAGAGAGACGTTCGGGACTTGGCGGCGAGGGTCGGGAGTCCGGTTCGCCTAGGCGTAGTGGGGGAAGTTCGACCGCTCCTTCCGGGCGGCCTCCCTCTCCTCCCCCCTCTCTTCCTTCTTCCGCTCGCGCTCGCACTCCTCTTCGGAGACCCAGAGGAACTCGAGGTCCTCGGGGTGGTCGTGGGCGATGAACGCTCCCGCCTCGAAGGCGCTCGACAAGAGCTCTTCCAGGTTCTCGGCCTCGCTCCCCTCGAGCCGTCCCGCGGTCCGCCAGTACCAGTCGGGCGTCCGGCCGGACGCCTGGAGATACTCGGTGATGAAATCGTAGATCGAGCCGTGGTCGTCGGCGAGACGCACGTGGAGATGCCGGTCCTTCTCGTCCGGAGTCCCCTCGGAGCGAGTCGGAGGGTCTGCCATCGCCTCCGAATGCGCCCGGCGCGCTATAACGCCTCGGAGGGCGGGGGAGGCCGCCCTGCCCCCGGGGACCCGCTCCGTCCTCCTCACCCATCAGCGCCCCCGCCCGCGCACCGGACCTCCCCTTCAAGAGCCGAGGCGCTCTGCGACTCCGGATCCGCTTGATCGCTCCTCCCCCTCCCGCAGCTCCCGCCCCGCCCGCGCCCCCGTCCGCGGCCCAGAGGGCGACGCGCTACCGGTACCTCGTCGGACGCCTGCGGAACCGCGAGATCACCATGGAGGAGGCGACCGAGCTCTTCGGCATCATGGACACGATGCTCGCGGCACGACCCCCTCGCCCGGTAGCGCCTCCGCCGCCCTCCCCCGAGACCATCGAGAAACCGAAGGCGGCGATTCCCACCCCCGGGGGAGCGGGGCCCAACGACGATTGGCTCCTCCTCGGACTCCTTGCCCTGGGAGCCGGCTCCGGGCTCCTCGCCGCGGCGGCGAAGCGTCTCACGAGCGGCGAGGCCCCGCCGTCCCCGCCGACGAAGCGCGCGGGCGCGTCCTCCTCCGGCTCGCGGTAGAGCGCCCGCATGGAGCCGGGTCGGTTCGTCTTTGCCCATCTCGCGGACGCGCACGTCGGGGCGTGGCCGCGCTCCCCGGCGGTCCGGGCCGCCCTCCGGGAGAGCGTCCTGCGCGCGCTCGAGGTCGTGGAGCGCCGCGACGCGGAGTTCCTGCTCGTCTCGGGGGACCTCTTCCACACGCCGGTGCCGGACCCGGCCGAGGTCGCCCCGGTCGCCTCCGCCCTGAAGAGGCTCGTCGACCAGGGGCGGCGTGTCTACGTGATCTACGGCTCCCACGACTACGTCGCGCACCGCACGAGCTGGCTCGATGTCCTCGCGGCGGCGGGCGTCTTCGTCAAGGTCGCCCCCGAGGCGGTCCGCGCCGAGGGGACCCGATGGACGCTCCCGTTCCAGGTCGACGGCCGGACCGGCGCGAGGATCGCCGGCATCTCCGGTCGGTCCCACGGGCTCGACCGCGACTACTTCCGCTCGGTCGACTCGGAAGCGTTCCGGGCCGAGCCCGGGTTCAAGATCTTCCAGTTCCACGCCGCGGTCGAAGAGTACCTTCCCCCCGGCCTGCGCGAGCACGTCCGGGGGATCCGTCGCGACGACCTACCGGCCGGATGCGCCTACTACGCCGGCGGCCACATTCACATGAGCTACGTCGGAGAAGGACCGGGCGGGGGCCTCCTCGTGAACCCCGGCGCCGTCTTCGGGACGAGCCGGACGGACGTCGAGAACGTCGTCCGCGGATCGACCCACCCGGGGATCGTGATCGTCACCGTCGAGGACGGGCGGGCGACGCACGAGTTCGTGGAGACCGCTCCGAGGGAATCGATCCGGCTCGTCGACGTCGACGTCTCGGGGAAGCCCGTCGCCGAGGCGAGGGCGGAGCTCGAGCGGGAGCTGGAGGCGACCGCGGCCCCCGGGGCCCTCCTCTTCCCTCGGGTCCACGGCTCCCTCGCGGACGGAGGTCCCTCGGCGCTCGCGCTCGCCCAGGTCGCCCGGGGCCTCGGCCCGGAGGAGGGCGCGGTCACCTGGGACGTCCGTGACCTTGCGGCGCCCGCGCCGGAGTCAGAGCCCGCGGACCGGGACGCCGACATCGAGGGGAGCGAGATCGCCGCCCTGCTCGCCGAGACGCTCCCGACCTCGGCGTGGCTCGTCGGCGAGGAAGGAGAGCGTCGGGTCCGCGAGCTCCTCCGGGAGCTGGGGACCCCGCGCGCCGAGGGGCAGACCAAGATCGAGTACGAGGCGGACCGGGTCTCGGCCGCCCGGAAGGCGCTGGGGATCGTCCCCTCGCCCGCCCGGTAGGAGGCGCTCCGTCGGTGCAGCTCCGTCGGCTCGAGCTCACGAACATCCGCAGCTACCCGGCGGCCCGGCTCGACCTCGGGCCCGGCACGACCCTTCTGTCGGGCGACGTAGGCGCCGGCAAGACGAGCCTCCTCTACGCGATCGAGATGGCGCTGTTCGGGGTCGCCGAGGTCGAGGCGGGATACCTCGTGCGCCACGGGGCGTCGCGGGCCGACGTCTCGGTCCGGTTCGAGGACGCGGAGCACCGCTACGAGGTCGCGCGCAGCTTCCGCCGGGTCCGCCGCCGGGGCCGGGAGGCGTTCGAGCCCGAGCGGATCGCGTTCCTCGAGGACGGGCGGTCGACGACGTACTCGGCGACCGAGATCCGCCGCCGCGTGATCGAGCTCCTCGGCTTCCCGGACAATCCGAACCCGCAGGCCCGCTCCGACCTGTGGCGATGGGCGATCTACGTCCCCCAGGAGCAGATGCGCGCGATCCTGGCGGCGAGGCCCGAGGACCGGCTCGAGACGGTCCGCAAGGCCCTCGGGGTGGAACGGTACCGGCTCGCGGCCGACAACGCCGAGCTCCTCGCCTACGATCTGAAGGTCGGGGCCCGCCACTACCGGGAGGAGGCCGGCCGTCTCTCGCACTGGGAGCCCGAGCTCGACTCGGCGACCCGCGAGGCGGACCGATTGCGGGCCTCTCGAGCCGAACTCGAGCGCTCCCGGGACGAGCGACTGGCCAAGCTCGAGGGCGCTCGCGGCCGGGTCGAGGAGTTGGAAGGGAAGGCCCAGGGGGCCGAGGCCGCTCGCCGCGAGGCGGAGGGGCTCGAGCGAGAGCGTCTACGGGAAGAGACCGCGCTCGCGGATCGCCAGCGCCTCCGGGCGGACCGGCGGGCGGAGCTCGAGCGCGTTCAAGCGGTGCACGCGGAGGCGGCCGGGGCCGCCGACGAGCTCGACCGCCTGGTCCGATCGTACACGAGGGCGGAGGAGGAGCACCTCGCGAAGCGCGGGGCGCTGGAGGCTCAGGCGGAGGGGCTCCGGCGCCTCGCCGCCGCGCGCGCCGAGCTCGCGGCCGCGGAAAGGCTCGAAGGGGAGCGGCGCGCCGAGGCGGCACGGCGCCGGGCCGAGCGGGAAACGGCCGGTCATGAGCTCGAGAGCGCGCTCGCCGAGGGACCCGCCCGGGAACCTCCCGCGCCGACCCCGTCGTCGCTCGAGGAGATCGACGCCCGCCTCGACGCCTCGCGGACGGAGGAACGCACCGCGTCCGAGCGCGCGGCTACGGCGCGGCGAGCGCTCGAGCAGGTCGACGAGCTCCTCGGCGCGGGGGTCTGTCCCACCTGCCACCAGACGGTGGAGCCCGAGGAGTTCCGTCGGCACCGCACCGAGGCCGCGGAGGAGGCTCTCGTGGCCGAAGCGGCGCGCCGTTCGCTCCACGACCGGCTCGGTCGTCTTGAAGAGGAGCGAAAGTCTCGCGAACGGTACGAGCGGGCGCACGAGCGCTGGCGGGAGGCCGACCGCCGTCGGAGTGCGCTCGGGGAGGCGGCACGACGTGCCGAGGAGGCAGTGCGCGTCGGAGACCTCGCAGACGCGGAGGCCCACGCGGCGCACCGCCGGGCCGCGGACTCGGTCCGGGCCCTCGCGGGGCTCGACGAAGCCGACGCTCATCTGCGCGCGGACCTCCGACTCGCCGAAGCGGCCCTCGAGGGGGCCCGCGTCGCGGTCGATCGCGCCAGGCTCGCCCGAGAGCGTCGGCTCGGGGCCGAGGCCTCGCTCGCCGCCCTCGGGGCCGAGATCGAGCGCACCGAGCGCGAGATCTCGCTCGCCGAGGCGAGGCAGGCCGAACGCCAGGCTCGACTTCGATCCGTCCGCCAGGAAATCGCATCGGCCGAGTCGCTCTCCACGGAGCTCATCCGCGCCCGGGCGGATCTTCGGGGTCAGGAAGAGGCCCTCGCGGGGCTCCGCGAAGCGCTCGCACGCCTCGAGGCAGAGCTCGCGGCCGAGGCCCGTCGTATCGCGGCCGCGGAGGAGGGGCGTGCCCGCGCCGCGGCGCTCCTCGCGGCGGCGCAGGACCTCGAGGCCCGGGCCGCCTGGGCAACGGGACCGTTCCGGCTCCACGTCCTCACGATGGAGCGTCGGATCCTCGCCCGGGCCCAGGGGATCTTCGAGCGGGAGTTCGCGCGCTACTTCGCCTCCCTGGTCGACGATTCGGGCCTCGTCGCCCGGACCGACTCGGGGTTCACCCCTGAGGTCGCGATCGACGGGGAACCGACCCCGGCCGAGGCGCTGAGCGGGGGGGAGAGGACCAGCCTCGCGCTCGCGTTCCGGCTCGCCCTCGCCACCGTCGTGCGCACGCTCGGGAACGTCCGCCTGGAGTCGCTCCTCCTCGACGAGCCGACGGACGGGTTCTCCTCCGAGCAGGTCGTCCGCATGGGCGAGCTCCTCGAGGAGCTCGGGCTCCCCCAGGTGATCGTCGTCTCCCACGAGGCGCAGCTTGCCTCGATCGCCGACCGGGTCGTCCGGGTGCGCAAGGACGGGGGCCGCTCGTCGCTCGAGACCGGGGACGGCCCCCCCGCCGAGGCGAGCGAGGAGGCTCCTGTCGAGGGCGCTCGGGAGCGCGCGCGCCCGGCGCGGGGCCGTCCGGCTAGGTGAGCAGCGACGCGAACGTCGCCTCGTCCCACGGGCGGCGGCCGGCGACCTCGAGGTTCTCAGAGAGGTGTTCAGGACCCTTCTGCCCGACGAGCGGCCCCACGGTCCCGGGGACCGAGCGGGCAAACTGGAGCGCCGTCTGCGCCGCGGAGAGACCTGAGCGCCGGGGTCCGGTCCGCGCGAGCTGCCCTTGGAGGAGCGGGACGCTCGTGAAGCAGCCGAGCCCGAACTTCGACGCGGCCGCGAAGAGGGGGAGCCGCGCGGCGCCGACCCGCTGCGTCGGCGCGGTCCACGCCTCGGCCATCGCGAGGTTGAACGGGAACTGGACGAACCGGAACCCGTGGTCCTCCCCCCCGACCTTCTTCGCGATCCGGACCGCGGACTCGAGCGAGAAATGCCCCGGGTCGCCGGACGGAGCGCGGAGGCAATCCCACGTCGCGAGGCCGTAGAGGCCGAGCTGGCCCGCGTCGCGGAGCCCCTCGTAGACCGTGAAGGCGGCCTCGAGCCGCCCGAGGAACGCCTCCCGCCCTACCGACGGGAGCTGGGCGTCCGGCGCGTTGTGCAGGTAGAGCAGGTCGATCGTCTCGACGCCGAGGTTCTGCCGGCTCCGCTCGAACTGGTCGCGGAGGTAGGCGGGGCTCATCGCGTGGCACCCGTCGACGACGTCCCGCGGGTCGAGGATCCCCGGGCGGACGAGCTCGCGCTCGATCCAGGCCGGGGCGGGGACCCCGGCCTCGGCGTCCGGCGCGAGGTATCCGCTCTTCGTCGCGAGGAACACCTCGTCGCGGCGCGCGTCGCCGCTCTCGAGGAGGCGGCCGAGCGCTCGCCCGACGCTTCGCTCCGCCCGCTGGTGGCGGTAGTTGATCGCCGTATCGAGGACGTTGACCCGGCCCGAGGTGAGGCAGATCGTCACGGCCTGCTCGACCGCGAGGTCGGTCGGTCCGTCCGGGGATCCGATGTACGTCCCGAGCCCGATCGAGCTGAGCGCCAGCTCCCCCGGGGCCGTGCGGAAATGCTCGAACGGGATCGCTCGCTCCTTCGTGGAGCGGTCCCGGAACCGCTGGGTTCCCCCCGGCGTGGCGCGACCCGGGTGCGCCATCTCGGTCCGACGGGGTCGGGGCCACAAAAGGTCGCCCCCGCCGTGCCGGCGCCCCGTCGGACTCGTCAGGTTGAAATCGGTCGGGGGCGTGGCGGCCCCCTCGCGCGAGCGGATGCCCAGGCGCAAATACGGCCGGATGCAGAAGCCGATCCCCCCGGTTCCGCGGGAAAAGTGCCGGCTCTGCCGGCTGAAGCGGCCCTGCCCCCTCCACGGGCGGGAGCCGGAGCGCTAGCCGCCCCTGGACGAGCCCCGACCCCCGCTGCCCCCGACCAACAGCGGCGTGGCGACCTTCTCGTGGAACCGGTCCGCGGCGCGCTCGAGCCGCTCGACGACCCGGGGAGAGAACCGCCGTCGGGCCCGGCCGAGCGCGGCCTCGAGGCCGAACCGTGCCTGCTCCCACCGATAGAGTCGCTCGCTGTACGCGGCCTCGTACAGGAGCCTCGTCCCCCCGCTCGAGCGGGTCGAGCGAGCCCGCCCCCGCAGACGATCCTTGACCTGCTCGTAGAACCTCGTCCCGGGAACCGGGACCGCGATCGACACGGAGTATTCCTCGGGGCTGAACCGGCGGAACAGACGGAACGTCGCCTCGATGTCCTCGAGCGTCTCCCCCGGATAGCCGAGCATGAGGAACCAGAACTGCCGGACCCCCGCGTCCCGAAGGGCCGCTGCGGTCCGCTCGACCTGCGTGAGCTTCGTGCCGCGATTCATCAGCGAGAGCATCTTCTGGCTCCCGGATTCGACGCCGACGTACACCCGCTCGAGGCCGACGGCCCGCATCCGCGCGAGCAGGTCGGGCTTCAGGAGGTCGACCCGCGCGAGGCATTCGAACTTGAGGCCCAGCCGCGACGCCTCCATCCGGTCGAGCAGGGTCTCGAGCCAGCCCCTCGAGACACCGAAGACGTCGTCGCAGAACCGGACGTAGTCGACCCGGTAGCGCTTGCGAAGCGCGACGAGCTCGCGGACCACCCGCTCGGGCGACTGCTGCCGGAACGTCCGCCCGAACGTCGGCTTCGAGCACCAGGAGCAGTCGAACGGGCACCCTCGCGACGTGAGGACCGCCGCTCGGCGCTCCCCGGTCTGACGCTGCCACCGCCCGAGGTACCGCTCCATGTCGATGAGGTCCCACGCCGGCAGCGGCAGCTCGTCGAGGTCCCGGAGGAAGGGGCGAGGAGGGCCCCGGACCGGCCGGCCCTCGCGGGCGATGACCGTGCCCGGGATCCGATCGATCGGGGTGCCGTCGCGCGCCGCGGCGGCGACGTCGAGGAGCGTCCCCTCGCCCTCCCCGGGGACGACAGCGTCGAACCCAGCGGCGAGGTACAGGTCGGGACGCGTCGCAGCGTCGGGCCCTCCGGCGAGGGCCACCGCGCCCGACTCCCGGACGTCGTGCGCGATCTCGAGGGCGCGGGAGGCGGTCAACGTCTTCGTGTGCACCCCGACCACGTGGGGCCGGAACGTGCGGAGCGCCCGTCCGACCGCGCGCGTGTCGCGCTCGAACGTGAGGTCCGTGATCGCGACCTCGACCCCGTG
>JASIEC010000066.1 GCA_030046135.1 Thermoplasmata archaeon
GAGCGCTGGTCGACGGGCATCGCGAGGAGGTCCTTGCCGTCGAGCGTCGCCCGGCCCCGGGTCACCTTGTACTTGGGGTGCCCCATCAGCGCGTAGGCGAGGGTGCTCTTCCCCGAGCCGTTCGGGCCCATCAGTGCCGTGAGCTCCCCGCTCCGCAGCGTGAGGTTGACCCCCTTCAGGATCTCCTTGCCGGCGACGTCGACGTGGAGATCTTCGATCACGAGGGTGTGCGGGCTTTGGAGCGGGGTCGCGGGCATCGGGGAAAAAGGAGCCGATACCGTTATTTAAGCATGGCGCGGTGCGTAAATCTCGCGGGGTCAGTACGGGGGTCGAGGCGCACGGGATGAGCGAGATGGGGGCGAACCCGCTCGAAGGGACGCGGGGCAAGATCCTCGAGGAGCTCGCCGCCGCGCCGCGGACCGCGCGGGACCTGGCCCGGACTCTCGGGATCCAGGAGAGCGCCGCCCGGGGTCATCTCGAGCGGATGGAGCAGCGGGGCCTCGTCGTCCCGGCGTTCCGCCGCGAGGGCGTGGGCCGTCCGAGGAAGCGCTACACGCTGACGCCGCTCGGGATGGACCTGTTCCCGAAGAAGTACGACCTCATGCTCGACGCGGTCGTCGAGGAGCTGCTCGACCGCGAGGGCGAGGGGTACGTCGGCGCCCTGTTCGCCGAAGCGGCCGAGCGGATGGCCCGCGCGGTGGCGAAGGAGCTGCCGGCGGGCAAGACCTCGGAGGAGCGAGCGCGCCGCCTGGTCGGGATGCTGAACCGCCTCGGGTTCCGCTCGACGGCCGAGCGGACCCCCGACGGCCGCTACCGGATCGTCCGCACGAACTGCATCTTCCGCCAGAGCGCCCTCACCCATCCGTACCTCCTGTGCGACGTCTTCGACCAGCACCTCACCGAGGCGCTCGCGAACGGAGCCGGGGTCGACCTCGAGGGGTCGATTGGGCGGGGAGGCGCGAGATGTACGCATCTCGTCCAGCTCCGCTGACCGACGCCGGACCGTCCGCGCCCGGGACCGGTCGCCGGGCGGGACGGCGGGCAGGGGGCCCCGCGGTCGGCGAGACCCGGCTCGTCTCGCTCGCCCCCCTCGTCCCGGGCGGCGGCTTCGAGCTGTGGGCGAAGGTCGAGGGGGAGAACCCGAGCGGCTCGGTGAAGGACCGGGCCGCGCTCGCGATCGTCACGGCGGCCCTCTCGTCCGGCGAGCTCGGTCGCGGCCGGACGCTGGTGGATGCCTCGAGCGGCAACACGGCGGTCGCGTACGCGCGGCTCGGCGAGGAGCTGGGGTTCCCGGTCGAACTGTTCGTCCCCCGCAACGCGAACCCGGAGCGTCTCGCCCGGATCCGGGGGCACGGCGCCCACCTGGTCCTCACCGATCCGGCCGAGGGGACCGACGGCGCGCTCCGCGAGGCTCGCGCGCGGGCCGAGCGCGAACCCGCCCGATACTTCCTGGCCGACCAGTACAACAACGCCGAGAATCCGAGGGCCCACTACCGGACCACCGGGCCCGAGATCTGGCGACAGTCCGAGGGACGGCTCACGCACTTCGTCGCCGGGGTCGGCACCGGCGGGACGATCTCGGGCGTCGGTCGGTACCTCAAGGAGCGGAACCCCTCGATCGAGGTCGTCGCGGTCGAGCCGAGCGGCCCGATGCACGGCCTCGAGGGGCTGAAGCATCTTCCGACGGCGACCCGGCCGACAACGTACGATCCCTCGGTCGTCGACCGGACCGTCCGCATCGACACCGAGGAGGCGATCGCGATGGTCGCTCGGGTTGCCATGGCGGCCCGGCTCGAGGTCGGCCCGTCGTCGGGGGCGGCCGTTGTCGCGGGCGTTCAGATCGGCTCGGGCGCCCCCGGGTCCGTCGTCGTGACGGTGCTCCCCGACCGCGGAGCCGGCGGCTTGGAGGGGATCCTATGACGGGCGTCGCGCTGCCGGCCCCGGTCCTCGCCTCGATCCGTGAGGCCGCCGTCCGGGCGTACCCCGACGAATGCTGCGGCCTGCTCCTCTCTCGGGAGGGAGGGGACGGTGCCGGACCCCGGCAGGTCGTCGCCGCGGCCCCCGTGGAGAACCGATCGCAGGAGAACCGCCGGCGCAGGTTCGTCATCCCGGCCCCCGAGCTCAAGGACGCCGAGGAGCGAGCGGCCCGGGAGCACCGGTCCGTGACAGGCTTCTACCACTCCCACCCCGACCATCCGGCCCGCCCGTCGGAGTTCGACCGCGACCACGCCTGGCCGTGGTACACTTACCTTGTCGTGGCGGTGGGACCGGGCCCCGTGGCCGGTCCGATCGGCGCCTTCGAGCTCGACGCCGAACGGCGCGAGTTCGTCGAAGTCCCGCTCTCCGTCGCTCCGACCGAGGCGCCGACCCCGAGCGCTCCGACGGACCGACGCTGAGGCCGGAACGGAGGATCGATCGATGCCGAAGACGAAGGTGAAGGTCCCGACGCCGCTGCGATCGTTCGCCGGAGGGAGCGCCGAGGTCGAGGTCGAAGGGACGACGGTCGGCGAGGTCGTCCGTGCCCTGGTCACCGCGCACCCGGCCCTCGGGCGCCACCTCCTCACGCCGGACGGGACGCTCAGGAACTTTGTCTCGGTCTACGTCAACGAGCGGGACATCCGGACGCTCGCCAAGGACGCCACCGTCCTCGCCCCCGGGGACGTCGTCTCGATCGTCCCCGCGATCGCGGGCGGCTCGCCGTCGACCGGGGCCGCACGACCCGCCGATCTCCCCGTCCCCGGGAAGCCGGGCGCCTTCTCGGCCGAGGAGCTCCGCCGCTACAGCCGCCACCTCCTGCTCCCCGAGGTCGGGGTCGCGGGCCAGAAGAAGCTCTCCGCCTCGAAGGTCCTTGTCGTCGGGACCGGCGGCCTCGGGGCGCCCGCCGCCCTCTACCTCGCCGCCGCGGGGGTCGGCGAGATCGGACTCGTCGATTTCGACACGGTCGAGCTGTCGAACCTCCAGCGCCAGGTCCTCTTCTCGACGGGCGACGTCGGCCGGCCGAAGCTCACCGCCGCCGCCGCCCGCCTCGAGAGCCTCAATCCCGGCGTCCGCATCGTCCCCCACGAGACGCGTCTGGACGCCTCGAACGCTCTCGAGATCCTCCGGCCGTACGATCTCGTGCTGGACGGGACCGACAACTTCCCGACGCGCTACCTCGTCAACGACGCCTCGGTCCTCATCGGGAAGCCGAACGTCTACGGCTCGATCTACCGGTTCGAGGGCCAGGTGAGCGTCTTCGACGCCCGCCGCGGCCCGTGCTACCGGTGCCTGTACCCCGAGCCGCCGCCCGCCGACCTCGTGCCGTCGTGCGCGGAGGCGGGCGTCCTCGGGGTCCTGCCGGGGGTCGTCGGGACCCTTCAGGCGACCGAGGCGATCAAGCTCCTCCTCGGGATCGGCGAGCCGCTCGTCGGGCGCCTCCTGCTGTACGACGCGAGCTCGATGTCGTTCCGGACCCTGCGGCTCGAGCGGAACCCGGAGTGCGTGCTCTGCTCGCCGAAGGCGACCCAGCACGGGCTGATCGACTACCCCGCGTTCTGCGGGGTCGCGACGGCCGCGCGGCCGGCCGGGGTCCCCGAGGTGACCCCGGAGGAGCTGCGCGCCGAGCTCGCCGGGCCCGACCCGCCGCTGCTCGTCGACGTGCGCGAGCCCGAGGAGCTCGAGATCTCGCACCTCGCCGGCGCCGTGCCGATCCCGAAGGGGGAGCTCCCCGAGCGGGTCGACGAGATCACCCGGGCCCGCGCGGTCGTCCTGTTCTGCCGGTCCGGGGGCCGCTCGTCGGACGCGACGCGGACGCTGCTCGACCTCGGGTTCCAGAACGTCCGCAGCCTGCGGGGCGGCATCAACGCCTGGGCCCAGAGGATCGACCCGTCCCTCCCGGTCTACTGATCCGCGCGGACGCGCCGTCCGATCGAAGGACCTCGGTCCGCCGAGGGGAGAACAGGTTGCCCCGGGGGCCCGAGGGTCCCCGGGGCACGGCCGTACGGTCGGTTCCGGGCCTACGCCTCGTCCTCGGGCCGCCGGCCCGTGCGTCCCGTCAGCGCGAGGAGGCCCACGATCGCGAGCGCGGCCACGACGCCCGCCCCGCCGCCCGCGGCCGACTCCCGGAGCGCGGGGGCGGCGCGCGTCGTCGCGCCGACGGCGACCGAGAGCCCCTCGACCGTGGGGAGCGTCTTCTTCGCGACGAACGTCACCGCCACCGTGGCCCCGGAGTCGCGCACGAGCACCTTGCCGCTCGCCGTCCGGTACCCCGTGGCCGTCGCCTTGTAGCTGT
>JASIEC010000067.1 GCA_030046135.1 Thermoplasmata archaeon
GCCGGACCGGACCGCGAGAAGGTCCTCGGCCAGCTCCGGGCGGCGGCCGAGCTGTTCCGCACGTCGATCCTCCTCGGTCTCCCCCGGCCCCGGAGCCGCCTGATCGTCATCGGCGGGGAGGTGGGAGTGTACGCGCAGCCGGATTTCTGGAACGGTCGGGACGCGTTCTACGAGCTCAAGAGCTACCTCGCGATCCCGCTCCACCCGGACGTCGCGCTCCAGGTGCGACTCTTCCAGCTGGCGTTCCCCGGATTCGAAGCGAACGTGGTCTCCCTCGACCGACACGCCACGCCGGTGACCCTCACCGTGACCCCCCTCCCGCCCCCGACCGAGGTCGAGGTGGCGGACGCGCTTCGGCTCGCGCTCGCCGTGGCTCGGGCGTCGGGTCAGGACCGGGTCCTCGAGTATGTCGACGCTCCCACGGTCCGCTATCCGCTCCCGGCGGGGCGTCCCGCTCCGCCCGGCTAGGGCCCGCTGCCCTCGCTCTCGCTCGCGGCTCCTCACCGGTGAGCTTCCCTTAATGAGCCGGGCTCGCTCGCCCCGACCGTGAACGCGCCGCCGTCCGGTCCGGCCCTCTCCGCGTCCGCGGAGGTCGTGATCCAGGCGGAGGAGCTTCGGCACTCCTACGATCGCCGCAAGTGGGCGCTCGACGGCGTGAGCTTCACCGTCCGGCGGGGCGAGGTGTTCGGGCTCCTCGGCCGGAACGGAGCGGGGAAGTCGACGCTGATCAAGGCGATGACCACCCTCATCCAGCCGACGTCGGGGAAGCTGCGCGTGCTCGGGCTCGACGCCGCGCGCAGCGGCCAGCGGATCCGGAGCCGGATCGGGGTCGTCCAGCAGGGGGAGTCGTTCGACTTCACGACCGTCGAGGGGAACCTCGACGTCTACGGCGTCCTGTGGGGCGTCGCGCCCGCCGTCCGGGCCCGGCGGCGCGAGGAGCTCCTCGCGAAGTTCGGCCTCGACGACATCCGCAAGCGTCGGGCGTTCGACCTCTCGGGGGGCCAGAAGCGGCGCGTCCAGGTCGCACGGGAGTTCATCCACGACATGGAGATCCTCTTCCTCGACGAACCGACCGTGGGGCTCGACGTAATCATGCGCCGGGAACTCCTAGATTCGGTCCGCGAGGAGGTGCGCCGCGGCCTCACGGTCGTCTTCACGACGCACAACCTCGAGGAGGCCGACTACCTCTGCGACCGGGTCGCCGTCATCGAGGGGGGGAAGATCCTCGTCCTCGACGACCTCGAGAACCTGAAGCGACTCTACGGCGGGAAGAAGACGATCGACCTCACGGTCGGAGGGGGCGACCCGGCCCGGTTCTTCGCCTCGCTCCTCCGAGCCCTCGGCCCGGGAGCGAGCGTGACCGCCACGGGCAGTTCCGCGGTGATCCTCACCGACGAACCCAAGGGGGCGCTCGCGACGATCGTCGAGCTCTCGCGGGCGGAGGGCCTGCAGCTCGAGTGGCTCAACGTCCGGAAGAACACCCTCGAGGACGTCTTCCTCCACTCGGTCGGACACGGAGGCGGTTCCAACGGCGCTGCCTAACCTCGTCCGCCTCATCTACCGCAACATCAAGGTCAACACCGACCCCGGGACCCTCATCATCCTCGTGGGGCTCCCGGCCCTCTACCTGATCTTCTTCGGCTACGGGTTCGAGTCGCTCGCCTCGGCGGGAGGCTCGGGGACCGTCTACCTCTCGTTCCTCACCCCGGGGATCCTCGCGTTCCAGTCGGTGATGGCCGGGACGGTCGGGGGCAGCATGCTCTGGGCGGACCGGCGCTGGGGGATGCTGGGGCAGCTCCTCTCGGGTCCGTTCACCCGGCTCCAGTACCTGCTCGGGCTCCTGTTCACCTCGCTCCTCTTCGCGCTCGGAGGCGCGGGGCTGATGCTGGGGATCTCGGAGGTCCTCCTCCGCTCGGGCCCGACGTCGGCCGTTGCGCTCGGAACGATCTTCGGCTCGATCGCGCTCGGCTCGATCTTCTTCGGGGCGACGATGCTGCTCCTCGCCGCGCTCGTCAAGTCGAACACCGCGTACAACAGCATCCAGATCCTCGTGATCTTCGTGGTGAGCTTTGCGAGCACGGTCTTCTACGCGCTGAGCTCCGGGCTCCCGATCGTCCTCCGGGCGCTCTACGTCGTGAACCCCCTCACCTACGTCGCGGACGCGGCCCGGGGCGCCTACACCGGGCACCTCACCGGGATCGAGGGGGCTCAGATGCTGCTGCTCGCCGCCGAGACCGCGGTGGTGCTGTTCCTCGCCACGCGGGCGTACATGCGCTCGGACGTCTCGTACGAGTGAGCCCGCGGCCCGACCGCGGGGCCCGGTTCAGGGGACGGTCGCGGGGGCGGGGGAGGACGGCTCAGCGGCGGGCGTTCGGGGCCAGCGCGACATCGCCACGAGGAACGCCGAGAAGAGCGCGACCAGGAACAGGAACCCCATCGCGAACGAGTCGATCGGATTGTTGGGACTCGAGCGGACGAACGCGGCGCCGAAGAAGCCCGCGAGGGCGACCGCGACGAGGAGGACCACCGCCGGCACGAGGGCGCGCCGCCGGTGGGAGAGCGCCGCGAGCACGACGACCAGGATCGCGAGCACGAAGAGGGCGTAGCCGAGGCCGTAGTGGGCGGCGAGGGCGGGGTACGACGTCGATCGCGTGAACGCCGA
>JASIEC010000068.1 GCA_030046135.1 Thermoplasmata archaeon
TGGTCGTCGCGATCGAAGGTCCCTCGGGCGCCGGGAAGAGCACCGTCACGGCACGATGCGCGAAGGAGCTCGGATGGACTTCCCTCGCCGAGGCGTTCGATCGCCTCGAGCCCCCTCCGTCCCTCGACGTCGACACCGATCGGACGCTGCTCGCCACCGAGCGGGCCCTCCTCGCCGAGGACGGTCGGCGCTGGCGAACCGCGCGCGACCTCGCCGAGCGAGGCGCGACGATCGTGGCGGACACGGGGTTCCTCGGGACCCTCACGTACACGGCCGGGCTCGGCGCCCTCGGCCTCGCCGCCCCGCGGGTGCTGCCCACGTTGCTCGACGAAGCGGCCCGACGCGCCGCCCGATCGGCGTGGGGGCTCCCGGATCTCGAAGTCTACCTCGACTGCCCACCGTCCGTCCGCGAAGCCCGAGCGGGGCGCGACCCCTCGCGGCATCCGCCGGCGCTCCAGCCCCGCCACCACGCCGTCGGCCGCTTCGAGGAAGGGTTCTACCGGACGATCCTTCCCGAGCTCCTCGATCGCCGAGCGATCGTGGTCCGGAGCGACGGGGACGTCGACACGGTCGTGCGTCGGATCGCCCGGGCCGTGGGTTCGGTCCCGCCGGCCCGGGGCCTCGAGGACTCCCCGCGTCGGGTCCTTCGCGCGCTCGCCGAATGGGCCGAGGCTCTCGTGCCGCGCTCTCGACCGCCTCCGAGGACGGGCCGGCGGCGAGCTTCCCTCGGCAACCGTTAAGAAGCCGACCCGGCCTCGGCCCCTCCCCTCGCATGAAGCCCCTCGACGCGCTCCAGCAGAGCCTCCACAAGCGGGTGCTCGTCGAGCTCCGCGGGGGCCGTTCGTTCCGGGGCCTCCTCGATGCGTTCGACCAGCATCTCAACCTCGTCCTCTCCTCCGCCGAGGAGGTCGTGAACGACGTCGTGACGCCGCACCCCGGGCTCACGCTCCTCCGGGGCGACTCCGTCGTCTACATCTCGCCGTAGGGGGGAGTGTCGTGGGAAAGGGGACCCCGGCCCGTCGGGGCGGCAAGATCGTCCACGTCATCTGCCGCCGGTGCGGGCGGCACGCCTACCATCGGCAGAAGGGCGTCTGCGCCTCCTGCGGGTTCGGCGCGACCGCCCGCCGGCGCGGCTACGCCTGGCGGAAGGTTCGCCTCTAGGAGCGCCGTCCCGCCGGAGGGCGGGGGCGGGAGACGTACGGGTCCCCGTCGAGCGCGAACCGAAGTCGCCGGTCGATGGCTCGTCGGATCCCGATCCGTGGGCCCGAGACAACCCGCTCGGGCGGCGGAGCTCCCACCTCGAGCCCGAACCTTCGGCCGAGCGTCGCGTCCTCCCCGTTGTCACGGGCGGTGATCCCGAGCCCGCGGCACAGGCGCCCCGGGCCGGAGAGGTTCGCCCCGGCGTCGGAGAGCGGCTCGGCGGCCCGGAGCAGGACCGCCTCGCCGGGGAGCGTCACCAGGTTCGCGCAGACGACCTGGTGGATCGGGTAGACGTACACGGTCCCCGGCGGGCCGAACATCGCGAGGTTCCGACGGGTGGGTCCTAGGAACGCGTGGCTCGCGGGGTCGCGGGCGACGTACGCCTCGGTCTCGACGAGCCGCGCCGCGCGGCGACCCGTGGGGGATCGCACGGACAGCCGGGCCCCGAGGAGGCCCCGGGCGACCTCGATCGTGGGGCGCTCGAAGAACGGGCGGCCGAGCCGCCCCGAGGGCGCCCGGCTAGAGGATCTTCCCGCGGTCACAGAGAGGTGTCCCGTCGACCGCGACCGTCGCTTCCCCGATCGTGATCCATGAGAGATACCGACAGCGGTTCCGGCCGCCGTAGAGGGTGTTGCCTCCGATGGCGAGCGTGACGGTCCCCTCCTCCTCGTCCTCGGCGTGGGGGACGCCGGGCGGGAGCGCGCCGTTCACCCCGAGGGAGAAGAGCGCCACCGTCTCCCGGCCCCGCGGCGCGGCGGAGAACTCCGACTCGAACGCCTCGCCGCCCTCGGGATACCAGTAGTTCCGTAGGCGGCCCCCCTCGACCTCCCACTGGGGGCTGTCGACCCGGCCCCCGGCGAGGAAGCTCGGACGGTTCCCGACGGCGACACCGCTCGCCGAGCGCTCGTCGACCGCGACGACGACCGAGCCCGCGGGGGCGGTGGCGACCGACCGGCCGTGGCGAAGGTCGTCCGGGCCGACCTGCCCGTCGTCGACCCACGGGGTGCGTCCGCGCAGGCGGAGGCGGAGGTCGCTGCCGTTGTCGCTCGTCAGCCGGAGCTCCCGCCCGCGAGCGAGCGTGCGCGCGGCTCGGGCGGCGTCGTCGGCGAGGCGGCGGTACTCGGCGTCGAGGATCCCCCGGATCAGCTGGCTCCTCCACATCGCCCCGGGCACGCCCCAGACCTCCGCCTGGGGGTCGGAGGCGTAGCCGAGGAGGCAGCGGATCCCCCGGGCCCCGGCGGCGCGGACGAGCCGGAGCCACCGGTCGTCCTGGTCGAGGAACGGGGCGCGGGCCTCGGGCAGGAGGCGGCGCAGTCGGGGTCGGTCCGAGGGCCCCGGAAAGTACAGCAACGCGTCCGCGCGGCGCAGGGCGGCGTGGACCGTGCGAGGGAGCGGCGCCCAGCCCGCGGTCTTCGGCGCGAGGTCGACGCTCCGCCAGAACGCGCTCTCGTCCTCGAGAAGGAGGGTCGGGGCCGCCCCGACCCGGCGGGCCTCCGCCACGACGGCGGCGGCCCAAGGGAGGGTGTGGTTCCAGGTGACGACGACGAGGTGCTCGCCGCGCTTCAGCCGCAGAGCGCTCCCGACGAGCGCCCGAGCGACCGCGGGGGGACTTCCCGTCTCCGCGGGCATCGGGGTCCGGACGGCCGACGGCCGCTTAACGGTTCGAGCGGCGGCGGAGGGCGTCGACCGCCTGCCGCGCGTCCGCTCCGGGGAGGGAGAGCGCGCGGGCGAGGCCGACGAGGACGGCGCCCGCGTCGTCGAACGGAGGTCGGAAGCCGAACGGCCGCAGCTCCCTCGGGAACCGACGCCAGCCTCCGGCGCTCCGAGCGGCTCGGAGGACGATCTGCTCGATCCGCCGCCCGCGGGCGAAGTCTGAGAGGTCGCGAACGAGGTCCGGCGCCCAGCCGCGCCGCCGGGCGACGGCGAGCAGCGAGGCGATCTTCTCGGGTCGATGACGCCGTCGCGCGGCGCCGCTCCCGAGCGCGCCGTTGAAGTAGAGGAACGGGCCGCCGACCTCGATCGCCTCGAGCAGAGAGCGGCTGCCGGT
>JASIEC010000069.1 GCA_030046135.1 Thermoplasmata archaeon
TGTTCCGGGTGCGCAACGCCTACCTCCACGCCCTCGTCTCGAACCTGGTCGACATGGTCGACCACCCGTCGCAGCTGAACGTCGACCTCGCCACCCTCAAGACCCACCTCCGGCGGTCCGGCCTCTCGACCCTCGTGATCGGCGAGCAGCACGTCTCGCAGCCGGAGAAGCTCCTCCCGCAGGCGCTGGGGGAGTCCCTCCTCGACTTCCGCCTCCCTCCGCGCCCGACGGCCCTCGTCCACGTGGAAGGCGGGGCGAACCTCACCCTGCGGGCTCTCGGCGAGATCCTGGGGGCGATCCGGACCTGGTTCCACGACCCTGAGGAGCTCGTCTTCGGGACCCGACTCCGGCCCGAGCCGAGGGAGGTCGTCCGGCTCACGGCGATCGTCGGAGGGCTCCGCCCCCGAACGGTGCGCGAGGCGCTCACCGAGCCGGGCCGGCCGGAGCCGGGGCTCCCGGCGTAGAGGACCGGGCGTCCCAGCGAAGGTCGAGCTCGCGCTGGACCGCGTCGATCACCTGGCTCGTCCGCATCGAGCGCGGGCCCACGGAGAGCCGCGGCACGCCGCTCGCCCGGAGGGCGGCCGTCTCCTCCGCGGTGGGATCGTCGGGGTCGGAGAGCACGAAGGCGGCGTCCCCCTCCGGAGGGTCCCAACCGGAAAGAGGGTCGCCCCCCTCGGTGAGCCAAGCGGCCCCGGGGCGGGCGAGAAAGTCGGCGAGGACCCGGGGTGGATCGGCGGGGGTGACCCTGAGCCCGGGGGACGGCTCGAGCTCCGCCGGGCGGTCGGCCGTCCGGGTGAGCGCGTTCTTGAGGAGCGCCGCCGTCGACCTCTCGTCCGGGTTGAGGTAGCGGAGCCGCTCCCCCACGAGATCGATCCTCCGGGCGGCCGGAGGGGGGGACGCGACGAACAGCACGGTGAGGACGGTGTCCCGCCGGAGCTCGTTCGAGAGGGTGAAGGCGGTCGACACCGCCCGGGCGACCTCGTCCATCCGGCCGCCGAGGCCGGCGAGGTCGTTGAGGCTGAAGTCGCCCCGCACCGGGACGCGGTGGGCGAGAAGGAGGAACCGACGCATCGCTCCCGGGCCCGGAGCGAGAGGAAATCGGTTGCGGGGGACCTACGGGTCGGGGACGATCCGGCGGGAGTTCGCGGGGGTCGGAGGCGACGGTGCCGCGGGGGACTGGCGGCGCTCGAGCCAGACCTCGTCCCCGAGCTCGTGGTAGACCGCGTGGTCCGCGAGCCCCGTCCCGTGCTCCCCGTGCGGCAGGCGGAAGCCGCCCGAGCGCTGCGGGTTGGGGGAGTAGATGATCTCCTTCTCCCCCGCCGCGACCATCGCGGCGGTCTCCTCGCGGGCGAGCTCGAAGATCCGGTCCTTGCGGAACATCCAGTAATGGATCCGCCACTCCCGCCCGTCGTAGAGGGTCGTCTCGTCCCGCTCCGTCTCGAGGATCCCCGTGTCCTCGAGCATGTAGAACGTGTCGCGGTCGTCCGGCTCGAGGACGTTGTCGATGATCCTCTCGTTGAAGCCGAAGAAGTTGAGGACGTGCGCCGCGATCGAGCGGGCGTCCTCGGGGCGCATCCCGTCGTGGCCGACCGAGCGCCGGATCGCCTTCGCGAGGGAGTCAAAATCGACCGGGCCGTTCGCGGCCGCGAGCGCGGGGTCCGTCGGGATCCCGACCCTCGTCTGGCGAAGGTCCTCCGGGGACCGGAGGGGGAGAGGGTTCCTCAGCGTGTAGGCCCGAACGTCCCTCGTAGGCGCTCCCGAACCCCCCATGGGACCTGACCGGCACTGACTATCCTTGGGGTCAGTATATATACATTCGCCGAGCCCCAGGCCCCCTCCGGGGCCCCCCCCGCGCTAGAGTACGACCCGCCGGCCCCGTCCGACCCTCTGGAGGGCGGCGACCCCGGGTCTCCACTCCTCCTCTTCGATCCGGAAATCGAGCTCCGCGAGGCGAGGGAACTCCTTCGGGAGCGGGATCATCGACTTCGCGAGGTAGACGTGCGCGATCGGCCCGCTCGACGGACCGGTCCAGCGCTTACCGCCCCCGACGACCGACCGATACTCGTAGTACTCGGGGGCCGGGACGAACCAGACGACCGAGTCGTCGGTCCCCCGCGACCGGGGATCGCGGGCGTAGATCTGCAGGCCGAGATGCTGGGCAACCGCCGCGGGGAGGGTGAACAGGAGGCGCTCCCCCGGCCGGGCGGAGGCGATCAGACGGCTGCGGACCGTCTCCACCGCGAGCGCCTCCCGAGCGGGATACGTCGCGACGACCCGCGCGATCCCGGGGCCCCGGGCCAGGAAGGAGATCGACTGGCTCGCGCGACCCCCCTCCTCGGCCGTCGGGGCGTAGCCCAGGAGCTCGGCGACCTCGGCCGGAAGCTGGAGGGTCAGCCAGGTCGGGTGGGTCGCCCGGACGACGACGTACTCCATCGGCCGCGGGAGGGGCCGGATTCTATAAGAAATCTGTCAGCAGGGGCTCGTCGGCACCCTCGGACGTCTTGGCGGGGGCCCCGCCTAGCCTACCTCCGGCCGCCCCGGCCCAGGAGGACGCCTCCGATCCAGAGCGCGACGAGCCCGGCGGCGGCCACCGGAAGGGCCCGCGCGAGGGCACCCGCGCCGGTGGGCAAGAGGTCCGAGAGGAGGAACAGCCCGACCAGCGTGAGGAGGAGCCC
>JASIEC010000008.1 GCA_030046135.1 Thermoplasmata archaeon
GAAGAAGTAGGCGGCCTGGTCGAAGTTGACGCCCGCGACCTTGCCGCCGCGGATCTGCGAGAGCGTCTGCGGCATGAAGACGCGGAGCAGCGCCTCGGCGTAGTCCTTGCGCTTGCGCTTCTGGTCCCCGGGCGGCACCCCACGGTGCAGGCCGAGCTTCACGAGCACCTCGTCGCGGACGCTGTCGAACTTCGACAGCACGATCGCCGGGTAGATCACCGGGTTGCCCACGGACAGGCCCTGGGTCTTCATCCGGCTGAACTCCTGCTTCTTGTACGTCTGCAGCGAGACGAGCAGCGAAGCGACCTCGCTGTCGTACTTGAGCATCTGGCGGAACAGCGGGGAGTCGATCTCGGTCGTCATCTTCGAGCAGTCGACGATGATGACGACGACGTGGCTCTTGAGCAGCTGCTGGATGATCGGGCTCGCCGCCACGCCCGTCTCGATGAACTCCTGGACGTCCTCCCCCGAGACGTCGTAGGCGGCGAACGCGAGCTTCGCGAACGGGTTGACCCAGTTGCGCTCCTTGAGCGCCGCCGGGAGCCGCCCCGAGAGCGCCTTTCTGTAGCCGAAGACGAAGCCGATCTCGGTCATCTCGTCCTTCAGGGTCGCGCCCGGGAACCGGGCGTCCTTCATCCCCTCGTAGACCTGGCTCATCAGGCGAAGCGACTGGAGCGGCGCGTGGAACCGGAACGAGTCCGTGACGCGCGTACCGTACTTCACCTGCGCCGCGTAGAGCAGGCCCAGGAAGGTCGTCTTTCCGCACGCTCGATCGCCCAAGATTGCTGCCGGAGACATCGGTTTCTACCCCTCTTCATCCACGTTCAACGGGGGCCGGATCGACCGGCGACCCTCCCCCGGCGTCCCGTCGGGGACCGCCGGGCGAGCCCGCGAGGGACGATCGTCCCCCGTCGAATCCTGAGACGACCCCGGGCGCGACGGCGCCGGGGAGGGGCGGGCCCGGCGCCCGAGGCCGAGCGACGCTTCGAAGGCGGAGTCGGTCTCCCGCTCGCGGGGCGAGGGCGCCCCCTGCGCGATCCGGTCGACCTGGGCCCCGAGGACGCCCACGCTCCGCTCGAGCCGGGCGACCGCCACGCGAACGTCGTAGCCGGGCGGGGCGGGGTCGGCGTCCTCGGCTCCGGGGCGGGGCGAAAACGTCCCGACCGTGCCGGGAGCCAGCGCGGACCCTGCGCCCCTCGCGCCGGAGATCCGGCTGAGCTGCTTGACCGCGAGGCTCTGCACCACGAGCCCGAGAGGGACGAGGTCCGCGGCGATCGCGGCCTGGATCTCGGCGCCCAGCTGCTCCCAGTCCGGCTCCGCGCCGTCCGGGTCGACCCGGGCGAGGATCGCCGGGATCGCCCCCTCGGCCGTCTGGCGGAGGAGCGTGCGCACTTCCTCTTCGCTCCGGCCAAGGAGGTTTTCGGCTGCGGCCGCCAACAGTGCCCCGTCGGCGGGGACCTTCGACTGGAGCGCGAGCTCGACGGCCCAACCCGCCGTCCCGCCCCCCTCGCGCGAGTGGAGCGAACGGACGGTGAGGTCGACCTCGATCGGGCTCAGCGAGAGATACGCCGTGCTGCGGTTCCAGGGGGCGAGGAACGCGCGCCCGCCGACGAGGATCCTGGGGGGCCGGATCTCGGCGACGGGTGAGCCGGGAGGATCGCGGGAGGGCGCCCGGGCTCTCGCGCCGCCGTAGATCACCAGCGCCCGGTTCGGCGGGACGCGGACGTAGAATCGAGCGTAGAGCACCCAGGCTACGACGCCGGATGCGGCGGCGAGGGAGGCGGCGGCCGCCCCGACGACGGCTAGCTGTTCGAGCTCCACGGCGGCCCTCGTCCGATCCCGGTGGGTGCACGTCGCGCGCCCCGTTCCGCGCGCGCCCGATGCCAGCCGGCGACCCGGACTGGGCCAGCAAAGTGAGAGAAGCCAGGTCGGAGCCGACGGGGCGATCGTGCTTCGGACGGTACGACCCCCTGCATCGACCCTGCGACCTTCCTCGATCCGCCGCCGGGAGGCCCGGCGACTCGTTGGATGTCGTACGTTTTCATGCGTATATGTACGTACGCCCCCCTCGGGCGACCGACCGATCGCGACCGCTCGAACCGGCCCGTCCGAGAGCGGGCGCTACGCCTCGGAAGTCACCCCTGCCGGGACGACGAAGGACGACCGCGAGGGGGACGAGCCCCCCCCAAAAGACCTCGGTAAATACCTCCGGCCGCTCCGGGTCGCATGCCCGAGCTCGCCGCGCTCCTCGCCCGGAACGTCCTGCGCCGGAACCTCCGCGTGAAGAAGGGGGAGTCGGTGATCCTCGAGTCGTGGGACCATACGCTCCCGTACATGGGGGCGTTCGTCGAGGAGGTCCGGCGGCTCGGAGCCCAGCCGACGGTCCTCTACGAGGACGAGCGAGCCTGGTGGAGGGCGGTCGCGGAGGGACGGAGCGGTCCGTTCCGCCACCTCTCCTCGGCGGAGAAGGCCGCGGTCGAGGGAGCGGACGTCTATCTCTACTTCTGGGGCCCGGCCGAGATGGGGAAGGCGCTCGACCTCGGCGACGCGGTCAACTCGAGGTTCACGGCGTTCAACGAGGAGTGGTACGCCGCGGCCCGGCGGGGGGGACTCCGGGGTTGCCGGATGTCCTTGGGGTTCGCGAGCGATCCCGCCGCCGCCCGGCTCGGCCTTTCGGGTCCGGCGTGGCGGGCCCGGCTGATGCGGGCCAGCTCGGTCGACGCTCGCAAGCTCCTCGCCCGCGGCCGCGCGGTCGCGGCGAAGATCGCCCGAGGGTCCGAGCTCCGCCTGCGCCATCACAACGGGACCGACCTGCGCGTCTCGCTCCGCGGAGCCCGCACCCGCATCCTCTCCGAACTCCCGGAGCGCGCGTCGAAGGCGAAGCCGATGGCGATGCTCGGCAACAGCCCGTCCGGCCAGGTGATGGTGGCGCTGGATCGGAACGACGCCTCGGGGACGCTCGTCAGCAATCGGACGGTCTACGATTTCTTCCGGTTCGAGAAGTTCGCCGGAAGCCGCTGGACGTTCGACGGCGGACGCCTGCGGGAGGGCTCCGTGACGGTCGGCCGGAAGGTCTTCGACCGGTCGTTCGCCGCGGCGCCACCCGACCGCGACCGCCTGAGCTACCTCTCGATCGGTC
>JASIEC010000009.1 GCA_030046135.1 Thermoplasmata archaeon
GCGCCGCGACCGGGCGCCCGGGGACCCCGGCGGATCGACCTTCCGGGCCGCTCCCAGGTCGAGGTGCGGATGGGAGGCGCGTCGATCCCGCGGGACGCGCCCGAGTACCCCGGCGCCTTCCTCGCGAACGAGGTGCTCGGGGGCCGGCCGCTCCTGCACCGCCTCTTCCAGCGGGTCCGGGAGAAAGGGGGGCTTGCCTACCACGCCTCCAGCGACCTCGAATCGATGCGCTGGGGCGGCTACTGGATCGCGCAGGCGGGCACCTCCGCCGACCGTTGGAGCCGCGCGGCCCGCCTGGTCGGGGCGGAGGTCGACCGAATCCGGACAGAGCTCGTCCCTGGGCCCGAGCTCGAGAGGATCCGTGAGAGCGTCCTCGGATCGGTGCCGCTCTCTCTCGAGACGACGGGCGATGCCCACGAGCTCGCGGTCGATGCCGCCTATCACCGTCTCCCCGAAGACCACTGGCTGCGCTGGCCCCGACGTCTCCGCGCGCTACGGCCCCGGGACGTCCGGGACGCGGCGACCACCGCCTTCGACCGCGGGACCGAGATCCTGGTCGTCGCGGGCCCCGTGGGAAGGCGCTGAACCTCCGGGCGTCCCGCGGGATCTGGCGAATGGATCAGGGCAGGCGCTCCGAGAGGGCGCACCCGCACCCATACGCACAAATACGCCTTCGCAGTTCCCCCCCTCATGCGACCGGGCCGCAAGAGCGAAGCGCCGATGCCGGGGATGCTGCGCAAGAACATCACGATCACGCCGGAGGAGGCCGAGTTCCTCACCCGCCACCCTGAGATCAACCAGAGCGCCCTGTTCCGCCAGATCGTCGAGAGCCTGATGCTCGCCGAGCGAACGCCCGGCGTCGCCTCGACCCAGCCGGTCCGGCTTGGGAAGGCCGTCTACCGCTCGGGGGCCATCATGTTCCAGAAGAGGCCGGGCCACCCCGAGTAGTCGGGGTCGACTCCGACAGGGGCCGTCGGTCGGCGGCGGACTCCCGGAGCCGGGGCCCAAGGTTCCGGACCGCCGCCGCGTCCGCGTCGTCCGTTCGGGCGAAGAGGACCCCCTCTGCGCCCGGCGTCCGAGCGAGGGCCTCGCGAGCGCTCGCCTCCGTCATCTCCGCGATCGCGTACCGAGACAGGATGTGGCCGAACGCCCATCGGCGACCGAGCGCGAGGTCCGTGAACCGAGGGGCATAGTGGCCCCCGCCGACCGCCAGCGCCGGTCGATCCGTCGGGTCGGGGGAGAGGGCCCGCAGGGTCTCCCCGACCGCTCGCGCCGCGGGCTGCGAGAGCCCCGGTTCGACAGTCTCCCCCACCTCAGCAAAGAACGCCGGAAGCCCGAGGGCGGGCCCGTGGTGGGTGGCCTCGTACGAGACAGGGAGCCCCAGCGGTCGGGCGCGTTCGGAGAGTCCGCGCAGCGCCGCGGCCATCCTCGAGGGATCGGTCGGGACGAGCTCCCGCGGGGCTCCGCCCACGTCCGCCCGGGGCCCGGGATTCCCGATCGGATGGACGGTGAGACAAGGGACGCTACGCTCGCTCCGGTGGATCGACGGGAACACGATCGTCGGGCGGAGCGCGGCCAGGCCCGGCGGAAGCCGGAGATCCAGGCGTTCGTCGTGGATATGGGGCCCGGGCCGTCGGAGGACGAGGACGCCCGGGTCCAGCTCCCGCACCGGGGCTCCGTCCACGTGATCTCCCGTCGCGGGGAGGTCCCCCCACAGCTCCCCGACGCGCGCGGCGACCGGATCGACGGCCGAGAGGACCACCAAGAGGGGGCGCTCCACGCGCGGAAGAGGGGGTCCCGGGGTCAAGAGGTTCGCGTCGAGCGATCGCTCGGCCGAGGAGCGCCCGGGCTCAACGAGCCCACCGCTCGGGCGACCCAGCGCGCCGACTTACGAAGGAGGGTGATGCCAGGGTTCCACGGGGCGCCTCGTCACCGAGGAGATCGCCGCCGCGACGAGGCCGGCCACGACCACGATGATGAGGATCACGTAGAGGCGGACCGGGCCGATCGGCAGGACGAGTAGCGCCTCGATCTGCTGCGCCCAGGATTTGGCCGTGCTGGCCCAGTGGATCGGGACCGTCGCGCCGGAGGCCGTGACGGCGATCGTGCCGCTCGACGGGGTCGCCGCGTAGCCGCTCACCGAGCCGACGGTGTACGTGTAGTTCCCCACCGTCTCGCCGAAGGTGAGATTCCCCGTGCCGGTGAGCGTCTGGGCGCCGATCGTGACCGTCCACGGGGTCGTCGACGGGAGTCCGGTCGGGACGAAGACGACCGGCGGCGCCCCGACCTCGAGGGTCAGCTCCTCGCCCGGGGAGAGCGTGAACGGGCCCAGCGGATAGGTCGAGTGGCCCGAGACGACGGAGAGGTCGTAGATCTGCGGCACGAGGACCACCGTGACGGTGGTCCCTGCGAAATCGAGGGGAGCCGAGCCATCGACGCTGAGCGATCCCCCGGTCGAGCCCGTGTCGGCCGACACCTCGAGCGTGGAGGTCGAAGCTGCCGTCCACAGGGTCTCGAACGCTCCCGAGCCGTTCGTGAGCGAGGCGAGCGGGCCCCCGGCCGTGCTGTTGACGAGCGTCTCCACGACGTTGCCGATCCCCTCCGCCGTGGCGAGGCCGTGATCGATCGCCTCCGGGATCGACTCGTAGTTGTTCCCGTTCCACCAGAGGAGGCCGAGCTCCATCTCCGTCGTCGCGTTGAGCGCCGTCTGGGCTCCGCCGGACGGCCCGCCGAGGATGAGCTCGACGTCCCCGTAGCATCGGGGGCATGAAGCGGCTTGGAGCGAGTCCGAAACTACGAAGTCCGGGGCCTCGGTGAGACCCGTCGCGAAGACGAACTTGACCGTGTCGAACGTCTGGAATCCGTAGCCGTCGTCGAAGGCGAATTCGACCTCCGGTTGGCCCGAGCCGGAGAGGCTCGTGTTCAGGCGGAGAGTGATGTTCGAGGGGTAGGTGAGCGTGATGCACGCCCCGAGGACGAGGCACGACGGGGCGTATCCGTAGTACGACTCGTTGCCGAACGAGGCGACCGACCCCTTTCCCGAGATGGCCGTGGGGCTTAGCTCCGGCACCGGGACGGAGGAGGCGTTCCAGACGTTGTCGAAGAACGACGTCGAGCCGTTGCCGGTGTCCAGCTCCTCGACCGTCTGGGCCCAGTAGACGAACGTTCGCCCCGAGTACTCGAATTCCACGAAGGCGTTGAGCTGGAGGCTCACGTTGGACTCTTCGCCGACGAGCGACGCGTTCCATGCGGAGATCGAGCTGATGGTGACCTCCCCGAGGAACGAACTCGAGGCGGAGAGGTCGTCCGCGCCCCCTCCCGACCCGGGATCGGCCACTCCCATCGGGGCAGGCTCGGAGCCGTTGGAAATCGACGACGGATCCCTCGGCCCGCCGGAGCTTGGAGCGGCCGGGGAGGCGGTCGGCACCGCCCTGGCGGCCGACGCGGAGGCGACCCCCCGGGGGACCGACCTTGCGGTGGCGGTGGACGAGGTGGGGGCCGCCCCCCAGGCCGCAGAGACGCCCGCCCAAAGGACAAGCGCCACGATCACCGTGGCAACGAGGGTCGGGCCGGGAGAGCGACTCGCATTTCGCCCCGCACACGCTGGATCGGCCCTCCGGCCTCCGCGCGCGCGGACTGCCACCGCCGAAGAACCTGCCATGAACGACCCGTCCCTCCTCGCCGTTCTCGGCCGAGAGGGGGGTTCCGCCCTAGATGAATCTTGCCGGGGGCTGGCTGCGGGCTGCCCGCGCACCCCTCCTTGGGGTCTATCAGCGCGCCCGGCTCGGACCCCGAGATATCGCGAGCGCGGCTCCGGCGGGCCCGTTCCGCCGCCTCACTCCTCGTCGCCGCTGTACGCCAGGTCGCGCGAGTAGTACGACCCCTGACGGTCCTGCTGGCGCCGGACGTCGGGCTCCTGGGCGCAGTAGATCCACTTGGTCTGGTAGCACGTCGGGCACTTCGTGAACAGCATCCCGAGGACGGCCCCGAGAAGCAGGATCCC
>JASIEC010000070.1 GCA_030046135.1 Thermoplasmata archaeon
TGGAGCTCGCGGAAGACCCGCACGGCGGTCGCGACGTCCCGCGGGGGCAGATCGTCCGCCGCCTCCGCCATCAAGCGCCCGACCTCGGCCCAGACCCGCGCCTCGACCCGACGGCCCTTCGGGGTGAGCGACAGCTCGACCGCCCGCCGGTCGCGCTCGGAGCGCTGGCGGCTCACGAGCCCCTGCGACTCGAGCGAATCGACGTTCGCGCAGACCGTCGGCGCGGAGACCGCGAGATGGCGGGCGACGGTGCTGAGCGACGCCGAGCGCAGGCTCGAGACCAGGTGGAGCGACCAGAACTGCCCGATCGAGATTCCCTCGGCCTCGACGGCGGGGTGGAGGCGGTGGAAGACGGAGCGCATCACATCGTGCACCGACTCGACCAGCTCCTCCACATCGTTGGAGGCGGGAGCGGGACGGACGAGCGCGCCGGAGGGGACCATGAGGACTCCTAAGTATTAGATGTTCTAATGATTCGAGAATATAACGATGGCGCGGGGAGGCCGGCCCTAGACGAGGGCGTACCGCGCGAGCTCCACCACGTCCCCGAGGGTGGGTCGAGAGTCATCGGGGGGCCGGGCCGGGCCCCACGTCGCGACCAGCGAGCCGGACGGGAAGGCGGGATCGCGTCCCGCGTTCGCGGCGCCGAGGCCCTTCGGGGGCCCTCGAGCGTCCGCCTCCAGGAGGAGGACGAGCGCCCCCACCGGCCCCGAGTCGACCGCGATCCCGCCGGAGCGGGCGGTGCCCCACGTCTCCACCCGAGCCTCCTCCTCGTGAAGATTCGCGATCCGGACCCGCCGGCCGCGACGGTGCGGACCGGGGACGTCCTTCCACCGGATCGCCCCGCCTGCCGACCGGAGGCGCGCGAGAAGGCCCGCGTCGATCGGGAGGGTCCCCTCGGTCATGCCGCCGCCCCCCGTCGGCGCCACAGGAGGCAGTCCGGCCTCACGGAGCACGGGCCGCAGACGGCGAGGTCGCGCTCCTTCGGGCAGTCCCCCGAGATCCCCGTGTGGCAGAGGACGAAGTCGTAGCGGGTCGGATCGATCGGATCGATGCGGCGGAGCGCCTCGCTGACCTCCTCGACGACCGACCAGGACCGGGAGCGGCGCGCGGTGAGGCCGAGGTGGTAGGCGATCCAATGGACGTGCTGGTCGAGCGGGACCCGGAGCTCCCCGGTCGGCACCCGGCGCCACACGCCGAAATCCGGGAACCGGTCGCGGACCATCCAGCGGACGAACAGCGTGAGCCGCTTGCACGGGCTCGCCGTCGGGTCCCACGGGCTCGGGAAGAGGGCGCGATACCCGGGCGGCGGCGGGCCGAGCCGACCGGCGAGGCCCTCGCCCCGCGCCGTGCGCGCGAGCGCGTCGATCCCTCCGGCGAACCCGCCCCGGTCCAGACCGTCCAGGAACGCCCCTTCGAGCGACGGCCGGCGGCTGTAGTACTCGGCGAGGACCCGGGCGAGGTAGCCGAGCTGGTCCCCCCGGATCCACCGATGCCGGAACGCCGTCAGGCGGGCCGTCCGCCCCGGGGTCGCCGGACCGAGCAGCGAGGTGAGGTCCCCGTCGGCGATCCCGGCGAGGCGCCGGACGGCGCCCCGGATCGCGGTCGTGTTGCCGATCGCGAGGGTGGCGGCGAACAAGCCGGCGACCTCCGCCTGCCGGGGGGTTCCGGCGAGGGGGCGGACCTCGGAGACGGGGTCGTCGTCCCACGACCGGTCGAACGGGAAGCGGGCGTAGAGCGCCTCGAGGTGGCGAGGCAGCTCGGGCGTGGGCCGGTGCGCCCCCATGCGACGCTCCCACGGGCGGGGCCGCTTTACCCTAGCCCGGCCGCCGGACCGCGGGACGGGGTACGGGCCTAACTAGGGGTTCGTCCCTTCCGGGATCGATGCCCGGGGGCGTCGAGATCTCCCCGACGATCGATCGGGTCTGGCTCGATCAGGCGTCGAGCGACGACCCCGTCGCCCACGCCTATGCCGTCTGGGATCTCGCGAACTCCCCCGACCGGGTCCGGTTCGTCTCGGCCCGCTCGCCGGGGGGCACCGAAGGCTACCTGCTCTGGTGGACGGGCCACCCGTCGGTCCCGATCGTTCACTGGGTGGGGGGCGAAAGCGTCGCCCGGGAGCTCGCCCAGGCCCTCCCTCCCCGCCCGCTCGTGGTGGTGGCTCCGTCCCGGGTCCGCGGAGCGATCGTCGAGGCGCGGGGGCCGGCCCGGGAGTTCGGCCTCCTCCTCCTGGTCCGGGAGACCGGGGAGCGACCCGGCGCGTCGAGCGATGCGACGGAACGCTCGGGGGTCCGCCGCCTCGCGGGAGCCGACCGACCCGCGGTGACGGCGTGGGCGGCGACGCAAGAGGGGTCCGAGGTCGCGGAGTACCGCACGTTCGATCCCGAGCTCGAGGTGGCGTGGGGAGCGTTCGACGGCGGCTCGCCCGTCGGGGTCGCCCGGGCGGCGGTCCGCCTCCCGGCGATCTGGGTGCTCGCGGGGGTGTACGTCGCGCCCGAGGCGCGACGCCGCGGCTGGGGCCGCCGCCTGGTCGAGGCGGTCGCCGCGGCCTCCAGCGCGGCGGGCGCGCGGCTCCTCACGTTCGTCCGGGAGGATTCGAGGTCCGCCCGCGGGCTCTACGAGAGCGTGGGGTTCCGCCGGACCGGCCGGCGGCTCTGGATCGACGCGGGGGCCGGGATCGAGCCGTGACCCCCCGCGGGGCC
>JASIEC010000071.1 GCA_030046135.1 Thermoplasmata archaeon
GGTCCTGCCGATCACGCACGACGAGACGGCCCTCGCGGTCGGGAAGACGCGGTACATCGGCGACATGGTCGTCGCCGTCGCCGCGATCGACGAGCGGACCGCCGAGGAGGCCCTCGCCCGGGTCGAGATCGACGTGGAGCCGCTGCCGGAGTATCCGGACCCGCGGGGCGGGACCGTCAAGGTCGCCGAGCCGATCCACGCGCGGGGCCTGAACGGCTCGAACATCCAGAAGGAGGTCCTCCAGCACTTCGGGGACGTGGATGCGGCGCTCGCCGCCGCCGCGCACAAGGTCCGCGTCCGGGGCACGTTCGCGGGCGTCACCCACGCGTTCACCGAGCCGCTCGTGACGATCGCCGAGGCGACCCCGGACGGTCGGCTCACCGTCTGGAGCGCGACGCAGGTCCCGCACTACCTCCATCGGGCCCTGTCCGAGGTGCTTGGGATCCCGATGCACCGGATCCGCGTGATCAAGCCCGAGGTCGGCGGCGGGTTCGGGGGGAAGTCCGACCCGCTTCCCCACGAGATCGCGTGCGCGGCCCTCGCCCTCGAGACGGGCCGGCCCGTCAAGATGCTCCTCGACCGGGAGGACGTCTTCTACACGAACCACGGCCGCCATCCGACGCAGAACGACGTGACGATCGCGACGGACGCCGAGGGCCGGATCGTCGCCTACGACATCGAGGCGCTGATCGACGGCGGGGCGTGGAGCTCGTTCGGGACCGTCACCACGTACTACAACGGCGTGCTCGCGATGGGGCCGTATCGCGTCCCGAACTTCCGGTACAAGGGGCGCCGGGTCTACACGACGAAGCCCCCGTCCGGGGCGATGCGGGCCCACGGCGGGACGAACATCCGCTACTCGGTCGAGGTGGCGCTCGACCGGCTCGCCGAGGAGCTCGCGGTCGATCCGTTCGACCTCCGCGTCCGGAACGCCCTCCCTCCGAACTCCACGACCGTCAACGAGTTCCGGATCACGTCGACGTCGTTCCTCGCCTGCCTCCGGGCGGCGCGCGAGAAGAGCGGCTGGGACGAGAAGTTCCGTCGCCTTCCGTTCGGCCGGGGCGTGGGGCTCGGCTGCGGCTTCTACATCTCGGGCTCGAACAGCCCCATCCACTTCACGCCGAAGATGCCGCAGTCGACCGTCCACTTGAAGGCCGACATCGACGGCGGGATCGCCGTCCACTCGATGCAGGCGGACATCGGGCAGGGCTCGAACACGCTCCTCGCCGCGATCGTCGCCGAGGTGCTCGGCTGCGACCTCGACCGCGTGCATGTCCAGCGCGTCGACTCGGACGTGAGCCCGATCGACCTGGGCTCGTACTCGAGCCGGGTCACGTTCATGATGGGGAACGCCGCCCGGTCGGCGGCGGAGCAGCTCCGCGCGCAGGTCGTGGACGGCGCCGCCGCGATCCTGGGCGTCCCCCCGGCCGACCTCGAGGTCGGCCGCGAGGAGATCCACCGTCGGGGCCACCCCGAGGTCCGCGTCCCGTTCCTCGACGCCCTCCGGCGCGCGATGGAGTCGACGGGGGCCCTCACCGCGTCGGGGTCCTACCAGACCCGGCCCGTCGGCGGCACGTTCAAGGGCGCGCGGGCGGGGACCGCCCCCGCGTATTCGTTCGCCGCGTACGTCGCCGAGGTCGACGTCGACGACGAGACGGGTGAGTACCGCGTCGACCACGTCTGGTCCGCCTTCGACTGCGGGCGGGCGCTCAACCGGCTCGCCGTGGAGGGCCAGATCGAGGGATCGATCCACATGGGGCTCGGCCAGGTCCTCGGGGAGACGATGAGCTACCGGGGCTCGAGGCTGTTCAACCCGTCGCTCCTCGAGTACAAGATCCCCGCGCCCCAGCAGATGCCGAAGGTCGACATCCTGCTCGTCGGCGGCGACGACCCCGAGGGGCCGTTCGGGGCGAAGGAAGCAGGCGAGGGGCCGCTCGTCGCGACGCTCCCGGCGGTCGCGAACGCGCTCTACGATGCGATCGGGTGTCGGTTCTCGGAGCTTCCGATCACGCCGGACCGGGTCGTGCGCGCTCTCGACGTGCGGCGGGCGGCCGGCCGGTCGTGGAAGGGCCACTAGCGATGCACCTCGACCCGTTCGAGCTCCATCGACCGACGACCGTCGGCGAGACCGTCCGGCTCGCGGGCTCGCTCGCCGGCCGGTTCGACTTCCTCGCCGGGGGGACGGACCTCTTGCCGAACTACAAGATGCACCTCAACCTCAAGCCGCACCTGATCGCGCTCGAGGACGTGGCCGAGCTCCGGGGCCACACCCTCGAGCGGGTCGGCGCGATGGCCCGCCTCGCTGACCTCGAGCGGGACGAGGAGTTCGCCCGGGCGTGGCCCGCGCTGCACGACGCCGTCCAGGAGGTCGCGACGCCGCTCGTGCGGGCGAGCGGGACGGTGGGCGGGAACCTGCTGCTCGAGACCCGGTGCTTCTTCTTCAACCAGAGCTACTTCTGGCGGGCGAGCCTCGGCTTCTGTCTCAAGGCGGACGGGGACCGGTGCCACGTCGTCCCCCAGAAGGAGGTCTGCTACGCGACGTTCTCGGGGGACCTCGCGCCCGCGCTGATGGTGCTCGATGCGGAGGTCGAGGTCGCGGGCCCGGACGGGCGACGGCGGCTCCCCCTCGGCGCGCTGTACGATGCCCAGGGCGACGGGATCCGGCGCCTCACGCTCTCGCCGGGGGAGCTCGTCGTCGCGGTCCACCTGCCGCGGGCCGCACGCGGGCGCAAGGGCCGCTACAAGAAGCTCCGGGTCCGCCCGACGTTCGACTTCCCCGAGCTCGGCGTCGCCGTCGCGGGGCGGTGGGACGGCGCGCGCGTCGAAGAGCTCCGGATCGCGGTCGGCGGCGCCGATCCCCGGCCCCGCCGGTTCGACGAGCTCACGCAGGCGTGTGTCGGCGGGGCGCTCGGCGACGCGCGGGCGCGCGAGCTTGGGGCCGCGATCGCCGCCACGGTCCGTCCGGTCCACAACACCTTTCTACCGGCGGACTACCGGCGCCGCATGATCGCGGTGTACGTCCGGCGGGCGATCGCCGAGGCCCGCGTCGGATCGGCGGCGTGACCGAGAGCCCGGAGTTCGCCCTCCTTCCCCTCGCCCGCCTCCGCAACCACGAGGAGATCGTCCCGGAGAAGGTTCGCGAACTCGTCGCCGAGATCACGCGCTCCCGGGTCCAGTCCGAGCCGATCTGGGTCGCCCGAGACTCCTGGGTGATCCTGAACGGCCATCATCGGGCGGAGGCGCTCCGCCGGCTCGGGGCGAAGCGCGTGGCGGCTTGGGTGTTCGACTACGACTCGGGGACCGTGCTGCTCGATCGCTGGAAGCCCGGGCCGCCGATCTCAAAGGAGGAGGTCCTCCGTCGCGCGGCCGAGGGCCGCCCATTCCCTCCGAAGACGACCCGGCACCGCCTGACGATCGAGCTGGCACCGCGGGAAGTGCCCTTGGGCGAGCTGCTCGAGTAGGGTCGCCTCTCCGGGCCCCTTGTGCGACACGGTGGGCCCTTCCAGGGAGGGCTCATGGACAACCCCTTGGGTCGCACCGCTCGGAAGTCCGTGGGCGTCCACGACGACGGTCTCGTGCGCGTGCCCCGCGGCCCGGACGGACTCACCGCGAGGCGGGGGTGAGCGGGAGAGGGATCGACCCGTCCGCGAACCGGAGGATCGTCTGGGCCAGGAGCTCGACCTCGACCGGATGCAGGCGAGCCCGGAGCGAGTCCTCGGTCTCGCCCGGGCGGACGGCGATCTGGACCTGGGAGATCGTCGGACCGCGGTCGACGTCGCGCGTGACGAGGTGCACCGTCGCGCCGGTCTCCCGGTCGCCCGCGGCGAGGACCGCCCGGTGGACCTTCGGCCCGTACATTCCCCGGCCTCCGTGGCGCGGGAGAAGCGACGGGTGGAGGTTGATCGCGCGGCCGCTCCAGCGGTCGACCCAGCCGGGCGGAAGCACCGCCAGGAACCCCGCCAGAACGACGAGCTCCGCTCCCGCCGACTCGAGCCGCCGGGTGAGCTCGGCCCCCCAGGCCTCCCGGTCCGTGCCGCGCGACAGCAGGACCGCCGTCGGCAGCCCGCGCCGACGAGCCCGCTCGATCGCCGGGGCGCCTTCTCGGTCGCAGAGGACGATCGCGATCCGGGCCGGGAGCGTCCCCGCTTCGATGCGTTCGGCGATGGCGTCGAGCGTCGTGCCCTCCCCCGAGACCAGGAATCCTATCGGGAGGGTCCGGCTCATGCGGCGGCCGCGACGTCTCGAGGGTAGAAGGCTCCGGCCCCCGGGCTCAGGAGGCGATCGCGCGTCGCAAAGGCTTACGTCCACTGGCGGTCCCAGTCGCTTCGTTCGACGATGGACCGTACGGCCCGGCGGCAAGGGGTCCGATCGGCGGTCCCGCGATGGGCCGCCGTCCGCGCGGCGGCGGGCGTCGCGATCGTGCTCCTCGTCGTGATGTCGACGAGCGGCGGAGGGACCCTCACGCCGAGGCGGTCCTCGACTTCCCCCGCCGGCGCGGTCTCCCGCGGACCCGCCACGAGTCCGGTCGAGACGTCGACAGGAGCGGGTCGGCCGCAGGGCCGCGCCCAGGTCACCGCCTTCCCACCCCGGACGCCGGCCACCGCCTACGCCCCCGGAGGGCGCCCCATGGGCGTCGCTGATCTCGGAGACGTCCCGAACGGGACCGTCTCCTATTCCGCCTCCTCCTTCCGGGGGGTGGCCACGGTCGCCTCCCTCAGCGTTTGCGCCGCGAAGTCGCCGTGCGGCAGCTCGTCGCTGACGGTCCAGCTGAATCTCAACTTCGCGTTCGTGAACCGGGCGCGATGGTACGACTACTGGGTCCAGGACGTGGCGGTCGTGAACTCGACGCTCGGCAAGGTCACGGATGTCGAGGATAACATCTGGAACTTCTCCAGCGCGAAGGCGACGATGGAGTCCTCCTCGGTCAAGGGAGCCGGCGCCGTCTACCCGTACACGGCGGACCTGTCGTTCTACGCGTACGCCGTCCCGACGTCGGTCGCCCTTACGTCGTTCACGCTCACGCTCAACGCGTCGATCTCGTCGTCCGGTCTCCCCTCCGTCACCTTCCTCTACGACCTCGGGGCCGGCACTGTCGCTTACGACACCGTGACGTTCCCGTTCGCGACGGACCTTGCCGCCTCGTACGACTTCGTCGTCAACGGGACGACCCCGAACCCGTACGGCCTCGCGTACGACGCGGAGTGGATCGTCGGCGGGCCCGGCGACGGGGCGGGCACGATCGATCTCGCCTCCGACCTCGATCTCGCCCTCGCCGACTGGAACGGGCACAACTACGCGTCGGTCGCCGACGCGGTCGACTACGGGGAGGACACCGGCGAGACGATCACCGATGCGAACGTGACGGAAGCGCCGGCCTCGGGGGCCGGCGCGCTCGCGGCCGAGATCGTCTCCGGGACGGAGACGTACGGGACGTTGTGGACGCTCGCCACCGTCGCCAAGGTCGAGGTCGAGGGACCGGGCACCTGCAATGCGACCCTCTCCGTCGGCAACGGGTCCGTCCCGTACCTCGGGGGGAACGCGACGCTCTACCTCGACCCGGGGACGCTCGAGTTCGGGGTCGCCTGCGACGGGTTCTCGCAGAGCCTCGGGGCGGTGACCCTGGTCGCCGGGACGACGACCGTTCTCTCGTTCTCCAGCTGGGCGACCCTCGAGTTTGTCGCGTCGGGTCTCCCGAAGGGGGAGACGTGGGAGGCGACGTTCGGGCCGGACTCCGTGTCGGGGGACTCCGCCACCCTCGCGGCGTTCGTTCCGCTGGCGTCGTACGCCTACCGGATCGGGTCGGGCCCCGCCGGCTACCTCGCGGCCCCGGCGGCGGGTACCGTCGTCGTCCCGGCCTCGGGGATCACGGTCTCGATCGACTGGGGGGAGGTCGAGGTCTCCGCGACCCCCGCGTCGGTCGACCTCGGTGAGAGGGTGACGTTCAATGTCACGTTCCCGTCGAACGGATCGGCGTCCACGGTCGTATGGTCCGGGCTTCCCGCGGGATGCCCCGCCTTGAACACGTCCTCCCTTGCGTGCGAGCCGTCGGCGTCGGGAACGGCCTCGGTGACCGCCCGCGTCACCGACGCCAGCGGCGACGAGGCGACCAGCCCCTCGCTCCGCTTCGCGGTCGCGACGGACCCGTCGGTCACGACCCCCACGGCCGGGCCCGCGTCGATCGACGCGAACCAGACGGTGACGTTTTCCACCACGGAAACGGGCGGCGTCGCGGCGTTCGGATACGTCTGGTCCGGACTCCCGGCGGGTTGCCCGACCGTGGACTCGACCTCGGTGACGTGTCGGCCGACCGCCCCCGGCCTGCTCTCTGTGAGCGTGGAGGTCGAGGATGGGAACCTGGCGACGAACCAGAGCCCGGCGCTCGCCTACACCGTGGTCCCCGACCCGAGCGTTGCGAGCTTCTCCGCGACGCCCACCTCGGGCGCCCCGGGGACCTCGTTCCTGCTCGACGTCGCGGTGGTCGGCGGGGTCGGTCCGTACTCGTACAGCTACCTCGGGCTCCCGCTCAACTGCTCCGGGGAGAACCTCTCGACGATCTCGTGCCGGACGGGGAGCGTCGGGACGTACGTCGTCGAGGTGGAGGTGGTCGATGCGAACGGGATGGCGGCGAACCGGACCCTCACGTTCACCGTCCGGGCGTCGGGGCCCGGCCCCGCCCACCTGGACCCCTACCTCCTCGCCGCGATCGTCGGCGGGGTCGTCGCGGCCGGAGTTGCGGTCACCGCCGGACTCCTGTGGCGCCGACGGCCGGGCCGGGGCGCGTAGGGGACCGTGG
>JASIEC010000010.1 GCA_030046135.1 Thermoplasmata archaeon
AAGTTCGTCTTCCCGGGGTCCGCCTCGTTCGCGAACGCCCTGGTCACGTCCCTCATCGCGGAGCACCACGAACTCACCCGTCAGGAGCTCGAGATCGTCCGTTCCACCCACGAACTCCTCGGGAACAGTTCTCCGGACGACCGGATCCGGGCCGGGATCCGGATCTCGCAAGCGGTCAACCGATTGGTCGTCGGCTACCTGACCCACATGAATCGAGAGGAAGAGGAGCTCGTGCCCGCGATGAAGGAGCACCTGACCAACCCCCAGATGCTGGCGATGCGGGGTGGGATCATCGCCGGACTGCCCCCCGATCGGCTCCGAGCGATCCTCGGCTGGATGCTCCCTTCGCTCAACGTGAACGAGCTGGTCGATTTCATCGGGGGCGTTCGGTCGGGGGCACCCCCGCCGCTGGTCAAGATGGTCACCGATCTCGGCGAAGCCCGGGTCGAGCCCGCTCGGTGGGGCGAGGTGCGGCACCGGTTGGGCTTGTAGACGGTCCGCCTTCCTTCACCTTCCCTCGGCCCGCGAACGGTCAAGCGCCGCGCCGGGGCTCGGCCGTCGATCGCCGTGGCCCCGCGCACTCCCCACGACCTCGTAGTCTCGGGTCCTCGACGACGGTCTTCGGCCGAAACGTGGGCGCCCGGGACGATCCCCGTCGAACGGGGATGGGCTCGGCACGTCGAGGCGTTCCTCGCTTGGAAACGGGCCGACACACCCGTGGGCGAGGAGTGGATCCGTCGCATGCGGTGGGAACTGCTCCGGTTCCCCACCCTCCTGGCGAGGCTCGGCGACCCCGGGCCCGCGACGGACCCGGCCACGATCCGCGCCGGATCGATCGAGCGACTACGAGCCGGCCTCGAATGGGAGAAGGCCACGTTCCAGCTCCATTTCGCGGCCGTTCGACAGTTCCTCTCCTGGGCCGGGAACCCCATCGCCGCCCGGCGCAGCGTCTGGAGCCTGCCCTCCGGAGAGTCCACCCATCGACGGTGGCTCACGAAGGCTCAGCTGGTCCGACTGTACCGGGGCTCGGTTGGGCTCTCTCGTCTGCTCGTCGCCCTGGAGGGGTTCAACGGGCTCCGGCGGATCGAGGTCCTGCGCCTCCGGGTCAAGGATGTCGATCTGGGAGAGGGCTGCCTGCGAGTCCTCGGGAAAGGGCGGAACGGGGGGAAGTGGAGGCGGATCCCCGTCTATCCCTCCGTCCGATCGGTGCTCGAGCGCGCGGCCTCCGGCCGACGGCCGTCGGACCGGCTGGTCCCGCGCTCGCGTTCGGGGGCGGACCTTCTGCTCGCGAGAGCCGCGCGTGACGCCGGGCTCGCTCGGGAGGGGGTCCCGGTCTCCCACCACGACCTCCGCCGTACGTTCGGGCGGCTCGCGCACGCCGCCGGGATGGACTTGGTCCAGCTGAAGAACCTCTACGGCCACGCCTCGCTCGAGATGACCGTCCACTACATCGGGCTGGACGCCGACACGATGCGCGCCGGCCTCGAGAGGCTCAGCGCCTCGATCGGACGGCTCGACTGACCGACCCCGCCGGTCTCGGACCGAGTCGGGGCCCGCCGCGCGGACCCCGCGGGGGCCTCCCCGCAAGCCGCGCGCTACGTGCCGCGGGACGACTCGGGAGTCAGCGGCTCCGCCAGCCTTGGGTCGACGACGCCCGCGGTCCCGTGCCCGCCCTGCTCCGGGTCCTCGGCCCGGGTGCGAGGGACGTGCCCGATGAAGAACCCGGTGAAGGCGAACGCGACCAGGACGCAGAGCATCAGGATCAGGAACAGCTCCCCGTAGGTGGTGGCGAGCGCGCTCTGGATCGCCGTCGGGGTCGTGGCGCCCGAGGAGAGGACGCCGATCCTCCAGGCGCCGAACGCCGTGAGGAGCGATAGACCGACCGCGCCGCCCAGGCTCTGGAAGAACCGGCCGAGACCGATCGCCGCCCCGACCTCCGCGGCCGGAGCCTCGTTCTGCACCGCGATCGTCGTGCCGGAGAGCGCGAGGCCGAGCCCGAACCCGAGGGGGATCAGAGGCAGGGCGAGCCCGCCGACCGGGAGTACCCCGGCGGCCAGGACCCAGAGCGGGGTGGTGGGCGACAGCCGGGCGAGGAGCAGGCCGACCAGCCCGGCCCCGAGCAGGCTGGGGGCCACGAGCGACCGGTACGAGAGCCGGAGCAGGAGCTGCCCCCCGAGGAACGCTCCGAGGACCAGCGGGACCGCGAGGAAGTAGATGATATCCCGAACGTCCCCCGCCGCGCTCGGTCCCCCGCCCAGCAGGACGATCCCGACGAAGACGGACAGGAACGTGATCAACGAGTTGAACACCACGCCGGTGAACAGCAGCACCCCGCTCGTGGCGGCGATCATCCGCTGGCCGAGCAGCCGCAGCGGCACGAGCGGCTCGGGGACCCGGAGCTCCCACGCGAGGAACGCGACGAACAGCGCGATCGCCGCCCCGAGGAGGCCCAGCACGCGCGGGTCCATCCACCCCCAGCCCGCGTCCGCGACCTGGACGACCGCGAACATCAGGCTCCCGACCCAGCCCGAGAGCAGGCCCGCCCCGGGGAGATCGAACCGCCCTCGGGCGCCCGTCCGGAGCGGACCGACGGCGGCGAGCAGGACGAGGACGGCGAGAAGCCCGAAGGGCAGGTTGATGTAGAACACCCATCGCCAGGTCGTCACCGATACGATGTAGCTCCCCACGAGGGGGCCGAGCACGATCGCGATCCCCGCGGCGCCCGAGAGGATCCCGGTGATGCGGGCCCGGGCGGCCGGCGGGAAGAGCACGGCGACCATCGCGATCGCCACCGGGAACACGCCCCCGCCGCCGAACCCCTGGAGGCCGCGGAACAGGATCAGCTCGGGAAGGTTCTGGCTCACTCCGGCGAGCGCCGAGCCCACCATGAAGATCGCGACCCCCGCGAGGAACACGTTGCGCCGGCTCGAGATGTCGGAGAGCCGGGCGAAGATCGGGATCGCGATCGTGGAGGCGATCAGGTAGGCGCTCACGACGAACGCCACGCCGTCGACCTGGTGGAGATCGGTGGCGATCGTCGGCAGGACGGTGGCGACGACGAGGGAGTCCATCGCGCCCATCAGGATCGCGAGAAAGATCCCGGCCAGGACGAGCACCAGCGTGACGCCGCGCAGGCCGACCCCCTCGGTGGGGGGCATGGCCCTGGCGGCGGGGGGTTCCGAGGCGTCCACAACGACTCCGATGCGCTCGAGGCGCGTCCGAAAGTGACTCACGGTCAGTAATAAGACTGTGGGTCACACCCCGGGGCTCGGGCGATTATATAGCGCCGTCCCTCTCGCTCGAGGTCGGGCGAATGCCGAAGGTCGTCGCGGAGTATCGGTCGCAGGCGCGGGACCGGATCGTCGCGGCCGCCCAGACGGTCTTCCACCGGCTCTCGTTCTCGCGGGCCACGATGGACGACATCGCCCGCGAGGTCGGCGTGAGCAAGGGCGCGCTCTACCGGTACTTCCGCTCGAAGTCCGAGCTCCTCGCCGAGATCCAGCGCCGGAACCGGGGGCGGATCCTCGCCCGCTGGGAGAGCCTCCTCGACGGAGGCGATGTCGCCGAAGGGATCGTGAACTCGATCGATCAGCTGTTCTCGGGGGAGGTCGATCCGTCGATCTGGGTGGAGCTGATCGGCGCGGCGGCGGGCGACCCCAGCCTCCGGGCCGCCATGCGGCTCGATCAGCGGGAGGACCGCCGCATGATGCGCGACTTCCTGAAGCGGCTCGAGGAGCGCGGTCGGATCCGTCCGGTGCGGGATCGGAAGGTCGTCGCCGAGATCGTGCTCACCGTCCTCGCCGGTTCGGTTGTCGAGATCATCCTCCACGGCTCGCCGAATCGGACCCGACGGGAGCTCGTCCGGACTCTGCGCCACCTGCTTCCGGCGGGTCGCTGAGGGGCCGTCCGGCGGCGGTCGGGCCGGGAAGTGGGCCCGGACGGATTTGAACCGTCGACCTACCGCTTATAAGACGGTCGCTCCAGCCAGGCTAAGCTACGGGCCCTCGGCCAAGAGTCAGGCGCCGCCGAGCGGAGTTTGGGGGCCCCGGCGAACGACCGGGGTCCTTTCGAACCGCTGACCTTTCGGTTAACAGCCGATCGCTCTGCCGCTGAGCTACGGCGGCACCGAGCGCTCCGAGCCGGCATCGCTCTAATAGCCTTTCCGGCCGGAAGCGCTCCGCGCCCCGTGGACCGACGCGCGCGCCTTGAGCCGGTCGAGCTCGGCGGCCATCCGATCGAGCGACTGGTTCATCGTCGCCCAGAACTCGCCGACGCGGTCGGTGACGACCGCACCGTCCGCCGACGGCTGCACGACCCCCTCCCGCTCGAGGAGGTGGAGGGAGTACCGCGTCTTGTGGATGGGCAGATGCAGGGCCTCGCTGAGCCGGATGATCCCGAGCGGCGGGCTCTTCGAGAGCTTCTCGAGGATCTCGACGTTCCGCGCGAGGAGGTCGAGCTCCCGCTCGATCCGGAGCGCGAGCTGGGCGGGCTCGTCGCCACCGATCTCGGGCTCCTCCTCCGGCCCGAGCTCCCTGCCGCGGGGCATCGGACCGGGGCATGTCGCCGGGGGTTAATTGAGCGTTGTCGCGCGGCGGGGGGCCGAGCCCCGAGCGGGTGGATGGAGGAACCCCTCCGCGCCGACGAGACGCCTGCGGGGATCCGGAGGGCGACGATGCGCCCGGTCAGCGGCGCGAGCTCTCGGGCGGACGCCCGCCGCGGCGGAGGCGGATCGGCGCCGGCGGTCCCGGCGACGGGGCCCGAGCCTCGAAGAGCCCCGCCCGTCGCAGCCGCCCTTCGGCGACCCGGCAGTACTCCTCGGAGATCTCCACGCCGATCGCCCGCCGACCGGCCTCCCACGCGGCCACGAGCGTCGTCCCCGAGCCCGCGAACGGGTCCAGCACGGTGTCGCCCACGTAGCTGAAGAGCCGGATGCAGCGCCGGGGAAGGTCGACCGGGAACGGGGCCGGATGGCCCACGGCGCGGGTCTCGCCGCCGAACGTCCAGACCCCGTTCGTCCAAGCGATGAAATCGTCGCGACCGATGTCGGACTCCCCCTTCCGCTGCCTCGCCCACGACTCCTTGTAGAGGAGCACGATCATCTCGACGGGCGCGATCACGTACGGGGCGGAGGCGCTGGCCCAGGAGCCCCACGCGGTCCGCCGCGAGATGTTCTGCTCGTTCCAGACGACGGTGCTGAAGTAGTTCCAGCCGGCGCGGCGCGCGACGTGGAGGACGTCCGCGTAGACGCTCTGGTGCCCTCCCTTGTTCTTGTCGAGAGGAACGTTGAGGCAGAGGCGGCCGTCCGGCGTCGCGACCTCGCGGCACTTCGCCAGCCATCGTCCCGCGAAGTCGAGGTACTGGTCGTACGGGATCCCGTCGTCGAACGTCGCGTAGTCCACGTCGACCCCGTACGGCGGCGACGTGACGATCAGGTCGACGCTCGAGGCCGGAAGCGGGAGCGAGAGGAAATCGGCACGGTAGAGCGTGATCCCCCGGCGATCCAGCCAAGCCCCGTCCGGGGACGCCGGCGGCGCGGAGCTCACCGGTGGCCTCGCGGACCGCCCCACCTCCCTCCGACCCGGGGCGAGGTCAAGACGGTGACTGGGACGCGGCGGAGGATCGCCCGCCGGGATGATCGGGGGACCGGACCTGGGCGTCCGCGATCCCGAGGGCTGCGTCGAGGGCGTCGACCCCCCGGTCGATCTCCTCCCTCGTGACGATCAACGGCGGGGCGATGACCAGGTGAGAGACCCACGAGAGCACGTAGACCCCCCGGCGCATCATCTCCGCGGCGACAGCGTCCGCGACGAGCGGTCGGCCGACGAGCTTTTCCTCGGGGCTGTTGAACGGCTCCTTCGTCGCGCGGTCCCGCACGAGTTCGACGGCCGCGAAGAGGCCGAGGCCCCGGACGTCGCCCACGGACGGATGGTGCTCGGCGATCCCCCGTAGCCGGGCGAGCAGGTACTCCCCGTCGCGTCGCGACTTCTCGACGAGACCGAGACGACGGTACTCCGCCAGCGCGGCGACCGCCGCGGCCAGGGCCACGGGATGCGACTCGTAGGTGTGCCCGACGGGCAGGAACCGGTCCCGGAACGCCTCGTAGAGCTCGACGGACGTGGCCGTGAGACCGAGCGGAACATACCCTCCGGTGATCCCCTTCGCGGTCGTCAGGATGTCGGGGATGACGTGCCAGCGGTCCACGGCGAACCACTCCCCGACGCGTCCCCAGCCGGTCATCACCTCGTCCGCGATGAGGAGCACGCCCCGTCGACGGGTGATCTCCCGGATCTTCGGAAGGTACTCGGGGACGGGAACGAGGACCCCGTTCGTGCCGACCACGGGCTCGACGATCATCGCGGCCACGTCCCGCTCCTCGTCGAGCTTCGTCGCGACCTCGTCGGCGCAGGCGACGTGGCAGTCCGGGTAGGTGAGTCCGAGCGGACAGCGATAGCAGTAGCAGTCCGGCGCGAAGACGGTCCCCGGGACCTCGTGGACGCCGTGGAGGGGGATCCGCCGGAGGTCGCCGCTCACCGAGAACGAGGCGGCGGTCGAGCCGTGGTAGGAGCGGGTCCGGGAGAGGATCTTCGAGCGCCCGGTGGCAAGACGGGCGATCTTGAGCGCGGCCTCGTTCGCCTCGGTCCCGGAAGTGCTGAAGAAGTATCGGCGAACGCCGCGGGGAAGGACCTCCCCGAGCGCCGCGCTGAGCGCGGCCCGGGGGGGCGTCGCGAAGCCGGGGCTCGCGTACGCGAGCGTCCGGGCCTGCTCGGAGATCGCGTCGACGACCGCTCGGTTGCCGTGTCCGAGGTTCGAGGCGACGATCTGCGAGGAGAAGTCGAGGTACTCCCGGCCCCGATCGTCCCAGAATCGTGATCCCTCCGCCCGGGAGACAGACCGGGGAGCCCACGCTCCCTGGCGCTGCCAGCCCGCGAAGTTCGTCTCCCGCACGAGCCGGGCGGAGGCGTCGTCGTCCATGCGTGCCGTCCCGGCCGCCCAGCGGCCGCCCGCTCATGTCGTTTCGCCGAAAGCGTCACCGACGCGACCGAGCGCGTCGCCGACGGGGACGCGCCGGGCCGAACGCCTCGAGCCAGTTGCCGTCCGGGTCGCGGACATACACGAGGCGGGTCTTTCGCTCCACGAACTCGAGCGCCGGGCGCCCCCCCGCTCGGAGCACCCCGCGCTTCCAAGCGGCGGGATCGGGGGCGTAGAACCCGAAATGGTCGAACTCCGTCCCCTGACGGATCGGTTCGTAGAACCGGTTGCCGCGGGGGTAGTAGTTCAGCTCGAGCCTGTGCGTCGAGGCGGGATACCGGAGGTGGACCCACTCGCCCCCGTGCTCCATCGTCCCGCGGTCCACCACGCGAAATCCCAACTTTCGGTAGAAGGC
>JASIEC010000072.1 GCA_030046135.1 Thermoplasmata archaeon
GTTCACACCGACCGTGACCCTCGGAAACGCGACCTTGAGCGTGTAGCTCGCGAGCTTTCCGATCACGAGTCCCTGGGAGCCGGGCACCAGGTTCGGGTTCATCACGGAAAGGTCGCGGGTGAGGATGACCCGGGTCTCCCCGAAGACGACCTTCGAGAGCTCGGACCGGTCCTCCATCCGGAGGGGGGACGGGCGCCGGGCTCAAAACGGCCGCGCTCCGCGAGCCGGGCCGATCGGCGGCACCGACGGCCGCGCGCCGCCGCTCCACCGCGGTCCCGAGGCTTTCTCGGGGCCGCGGGAGGGGGATCCGGACCGCATGGGCGGACGCAACCTCTGACGAGGCTCGAAAAGAGCCTTTATACCCTAGGACCCGCGTCGCACCGCCGACATGCCGGCGATGGCGGATTCGATGGAAGCGGCGAGCGGACTGCAAGAAGGCGCTCCGAAGACGGAGGAGCGGCCGGGCTGGTGGGCGACCCCCGCGGTCGTGGGACTGCTTGCCTTTGCGGCGGTGACGATCTTGTTCGGCCTCAGCGAGCTGCCGAGGCCGTACTGTACGGGGTTCTGGACGACGACGTGCTTCACAAGCACCCCCGCGTCGGTCCTCGCGGTCGGGATCGTCTTCGGCGGGTTCATCCTCGGCGTGATGGGCCTCATCTCCCTCCGCAAGGGGAATCTCTTCGCGGGCTCGGCGTTCGTGAGCTACGGCGCGTTCTGGTTCGCCTACGCCTTCGCGATCCTCTTCGGGGTCGCGGGCTACGGGGCGGCCGGCTTCGCGTTCATCTGGATCCTGATCTCGCTCACGTTCCTGATCAACTCGCTCAAGCACGGCTGGTTCGTCTTCATCATCTTCCTCCTGCTCGCCCTCCAGTTCATCCTGATGACCGTGTTCGCCTGGCAGCTCGGCGCCGGGAACTCGGTCAGCACGAGCGAGCACTGGGCGATCGGCGGCGAGATCATCCTGACGGGGATCGCGATGTGGTACGTGGCCACCGCGGACCTCACGAACTGGAACTACGGTCGGAGGATCCTCCCCGGGTAGGGTAGCCCCCCCGGGGGCCCTCAGGCCAACCCCTTCCTTCTCGGCTTTTCTCTTCCCCGGGCGGAGCCGCCCCTCGCTCCCGGTCGGAAACCTATTGCCGTCCCCGGGGGTCTCTCTCCGAGGAGGGGTCGCTCTGCCGAACGTCCGCCTGGACGCGATGCTCCGGGTCTACGTCCCGAAGACCTCCCTGCGGTCGGAGGCGACGTCGATCGAGTCGCTGCTCGACGATCTCGAGGAGCGGTACCCCCGCCTCCGACGGCGGATCCGGGACGAGACCCGCCGGGTCCGTCCGTTCGTGAAGGTGTTCGTGAACGGGGCGGAGGTCCGGGACGGGGCCCGGGAGGCGCTCCGGCTCGCCCCGGACGACCACGTTGATATCCTCCATTCGATTCAAGGCGGTTGAGAGGGACGATGAAGAACGGTCCGGTGCGGATCTGGGTCGGGACACGCAAGGGCGCCTACCGGGTCGACGGCACGACCGCCCGCCGCCGATGGACCGTGAACGGCCCGTTCGACGTGGGGTCGGACGTCTTCCACGTCGCCCCGGATCCGCGCCACCCGGGGGTCGTCTATTCCGCCGTCAACAACGGCTGGTGGGGACCGACCCTCCGGCGCTCGAAGAACTGGGGGAAGACGTGGAAGGAGCTCCCGCTCCCGGGGATGCTCCCGATCAAGCAGCGGAGCCCCCCCGTGGAGGCCCCCTCGGCGACGGCCCCGATCAAGAACCTCTGGCACATCGAGCCGGGTCACCCCTCCGAGCCCGGGACCGTCTTCCTCGGGATCGACCCCGGGATGCTGTTCCGCTCGGACGACGGGGGGGACAGCTGGACGGGGGTCGAGGGGATCAACGACCACCCGACGCGCGAGCAGTGGGGCCCCGGGGCGGGGGGCCTGTGCACCCACACGATCCTGATCGATCCTGAGACCCCGAAGCGGATGTACGTCGGGATCTCGGCGGCCGGCTCGTTCCGGAGCGACGACGGCGGCGAGCACTGGAAACCCGTGAACCGGGGGGTGGAGACCCCGTTCCAGCCGGTGAAGTACCCCGAGCTCGGCCAGTGCGTCCACAAGATGGCGTTCGACGCCGAGGACTCCTCGAAGCTGTTCCGCCAGGACCACGGGGGGATCTACGTCACCCGCGACCGGGGCGAGAGCTGGAGCCGCATCGGGAAGCCCCTCGAGGACGACTTCGGCTTCGTGGTCGCCACGTCCCCCACGCTCCCGGGAGACGCGTTCTTCGCCCCGCTCCGGGGGGAGTCGCGAACTACCCTCGGCAAGCAGCTCCAGCTCTACCGCTGGCAGGGGGCCACGAAGACGTGGAAGCCCCTCGTCCGAAAGGGAACCTACCCGGGCGAGTTCGGCACCCACCGCGAGGGGCTCGCCGCCGACGGGCTCGATCCCGCCGGGATCTACTTCGGAACGACGACGGGCCAGCTGTTCGTCAGCCCGAACGCGGGCAAGGAGTGGATCGAGGTCCCGTACCAGTTCCCCGGGATCCACTCGGTCGAGGTCTCCGACGGACGGCCCGTGGGCGGGTCCTAGGCCGACGGCGCGGGGACCGGCGGGGCGCCCCGACGGAGGAACAGCTCGATCCCGCCCCGGACGAGGGCGACCCCGGCCGCGAAGAGGCCGACCACGACCAGGTCGCCGCCGGGCCAGGGGAGGCCGTACGCCTCGCCAGCCCAGAAGACGGCGAACGAGAACAGCAGCGACGTCGCGCCGAGCTTGAGCCAGGAGGTCTTGATCCGACGGATCCGCTCGTGGACGAGCGCGGTCGCGACGACGAGGACCCCTCCCGCCGCCACAGCCCCGACGATCGCGGAGGGGCCGTACCCCGCCGCGGAGATCGCGAGCAGGACAACGACCGCTTCGAGCGTCTCGACGGCCCCGACCGAGAACCCTCCCGTGAACCGGACCACCCGCGGCGCGGGGGCCGGGGGGATGCCCGCGGCCGCGCTCCGCTCGCGGCGGTACGTCCTGAGGGTGCTCCGGA
>JASIEC010000073.1 GCA_030046135.1 Thermoplasmata archaeon
GCTCGCGGAGGAGTACTACCCGCCGTCCGTCCTTGCGGAACTGAAGCGGCGGTTGGCGGACATCCAGTCCGGGCGGATCAAGGGCGTGCCGGCGGCTGAAATGCGCCGGAGGCTCGGCGTTTGAGCCTGTACACGGTCGAGTACGATCCTCGCACCGAATCGGAACTTCGCCGGCTTCCTCTCCGGCTACGGCGGCGAATCGACCAACAGCTCGAGTACCTCCGCGCCGCACCGTTCCGATCGCATCCCGGCCTCCACGTGAAGGCGACCAGCCAGATCCACGGAATTTGGCACTTTCACGTGGCCCGAGACGTCCGAGTGTTCTACACAACTCTAGGAGAGGTCCTTTGGGTTGTCATGGTTGAGAGGGGTCCCGGAGTGAGTGGGAAGACGGTCCGAGAGCTACGAGGGCGGCGTTGATGTCGGACCCACCCGCGGAGAAGGAGAAGAATCCGGATCGTTCAACTCGGGTTCCCGAATCACGAGTCGATTCGCTGTGCGGGAATCGTCGGACAAGGTCAAACTGTGCGAAACGGGTGGGTTGACCTCGTCCCGGCGCAGGTCTCAATTGACGTCGAACTCGTTGCCCTCCGGATCTGACATGGCGACTGCATAGTGGTCGTCGCCTTCTGCGAAGAGGGTCTCCAGGCGAGTAGCCCCGAGGGCCTCCAGCCGGGCCACTTCGGCTTCGACCTGATCCTTCCGCGTCGTCAAGGGAATATCACGACTCCCGCTCGCCCGAATGTCAAAGTGAAGGCGGTTCTTGCACGCCTTTGATTCGGGAACCGCGTGAAACCACATACGCGGGCCCTCCCCGTTCGGATCGTCGATCGACTCCGGGCTCGTCACGTCTCGGATCTCCTCTTCTGCGACCCCGAGGGTTCTCCAGTACTCTCGCCACCCGGGAAAACCCTTCGGAGGGGGTTCGGGTCGGTACCGGAGCGCATTACTCCAGAACGCGACGAGACGTCGAGGATCGTGGCAGTCAATCACGATCTGGAAACAGACCGGCATCCGACATCCCTTCCGCCGGATTGGAATCTTGGCGCGGTATTAGCTTACGGCGATCCATGGACGCGAATCCCGCCCCCAATGCACGCACACGCACCCTGAGGGGGCGGCGACCCTTTCCCACACAGGGGGTTGACCACGCTCGGGGTCTCCAGAGGGAGAGTGTGCCGGTCGGACGAAGCAAGACTCGTTCGGAGGATTCCGTGCGCGGGATTCGCCTACCGGTTCAAGTCCGAGTGTCGGAGGGGGGATTTGAACCCCCGACCCCAGGATCTCTCCCGGAGCGCGTGGACGCCCCGCTATGAGTCCCGTGCTCTACCAGGCTGAGCCACTCCGACGGGAGCCAGGAAACCTACGGATCGTGACCTCTCACGACGGTTCGGCGGCGGGCTCGAGGGCGGCCGGGGGAGCTGTGACGTCGACCTCAGGAGGCGGCGGTGGGAGCGGCGCCTCGTCGGCGATGGTCCCGAGGACGATCGAGCGCCGGATCTCGATCTTCTTGAGCGGATAGAGCGACTTCACGCCGTGGGCGAGCAGCTTCGCGAGCTCCCCCTGGAGCATCTCGTTGACGAACTCGGGCGAGGTCCGCTGCTTCGCCTCCTCGGTGAGCACTTCGACGATCCGGTGCCGGAGCTCGGCCCGGAGCCGGGTCTGGAGACGTTGCTCTCCGACGGCGACCGGCTTCAGCACGATCTCGACCCCGTCCTTCGTGGTCACGTGGAGGGACGTGTCGATCTTCGAGCGCTTCCGGCGGGCCAGGCGGCGGACGTAATCCGAGGTGAGATCGTGTCCGATGAACCGCGCCTCCGCGGCCCCGTCGCCCCCGATCCTCTCGACCCGGAACCTCAGCTTGACGTGGGCCTTCCCCGAGTCGACGGACCCGGCGAGCTCAGGGAGCGTCGTCTCCAGGGTCCGACCGACGACCTGCTCGGGCCCCGTGGCGGGGGTCTCGCCGAGCTCGATGTGCTGGAAGAGGCCGGGCGCCCGCACCTTGTACCAGTGCTTCGCGCGCCACTTGTCCTTCACCGTGCGCGCGAGCGCGGGCTTCTTCGGAGCCGTCTCCTTCTCGGCCATCGGACAGGGTCCCGCCGAGCGGGGCCGGTTACTTAAAGGCTGGCGCGAAGCGGGAGGCCCCGGAGCCCGCCCGCGACGCGCGGCGGCCCCCCGGAATCGGGGCGCGTGGCAAAGCACATATCTCGAACGTCGCTCGCCGCGCCGTGCCGGTCCAAGGAGGCGAGGGTCCCGTGCCCGGGACCCGGGCGACCGCGGCCGATCTCAAGGCCGCCCACGCGCCCGTCGAAGCGCCCGCCGAGAGGTTCCGCCGCGAGGTGCTGAAGTCGATCGAGGCGGTCCGCGCCCGGGGGCACGACCGGGAGGAGGCGTTCCGGGCCCTGTTCCCGCAGACGATCCTGCCCGAGGGGACGTACGAGGACCTGCTCGCGGCGATCGTCTCGGGCGCCCATCTCCTGTTCTTCGGACCGTCCGGGGCCGGGAAGACGAGCCTCGCGAAGGACCTCTGGGCGCTGTTCCCGAAGGGGGCCTGGATCGTGGATGGGTGTCCGGTCCTCGATCACCCGATGAGCCTCGTCGACCCCAAGACGGCGGCCCGATTCCCCCCCTGCCCGATCTGCCGGCGGCGGTTCGCCGCCGGGGGGGACATCGCGAAGTTCGACCCCGCGGCGATCGACCCGGCCCGGGTCCCGGCGGAGTTCGTCCGGCTCCGGGAAGGGTACGGGTTCGCGAGGGTCCAGGGAAGCTCGGAGGTGTTCCCGGACCACCTCACGGGGAACATCAACCTCAGGAAGCTCGAGGAGATCGGCGACCCGATGAACCCGCTCGTCCTCGAGCCGGGGAAGCTCCTCCAGGCGAACCGCGGGTTCCTGCTCATCGACGAGATCGGCAAGCTGCCCCTCGGGACCCAGAACGTCCTCCTCCAGGCGCTCCAGGAGGGGACGGTCACGCCGTCCAAGTCCCGGGAGAGCTTCCCGGCGAACTTCGTCGCGATCGCCACCTCCAACCTCTCCGACCTCGACAGCATCAACGACCCGCTCTCCGACCGCCTCACGAGCCTCCACCTCGGGTTCAACGACCGCCACGAGGACAACCGCCGGATCGTCGCGCTCGGACGCGCCGACGCGACGGACGGGTTCGTGCCCGAGATCCTGCTCGACGCCGGGGTCCGCGTCATCGAGACGTGGCGGGCCAAGACGAGCGAGGAGAACCCCGACGTCGGCGAGGTCGGGTCGAACCGGACCCTGATCGACGTGGGCGAGCGGACGAGCGCGATCGCGCTGCTCGCGGGGCGGGCGGTGCCGTCCTCGGCGGACTTGAAGGCGGGTCTCCTCCATGCGATGCGCGGCCGGATCCGCGCGCGCAGCGGCGACTCGTTCCGGCAGAACGAGAAGCGCGTCGCGGAGTTCGTCGAGCGCTACGCCGAGCCGGCGCTCCGGCGGAGCGCGGGGGTCTACTGGTGCCGGTACTTCTCGGGGCCGCTCAAGGGCCAGACGGGCGAGGCCGAGGGGCTGGTCGGGGAGGGCCGGCGCCTGAAGGACGACCCGGCGCTCGCGAGCGGCCCCGCCTCGGACGGCTCGGGGTTCCCCCGGTTCCGCTCGTTCGCGGGGTACGTGAACGACCGGGAGCGCCCGATCCCTCCGCTCACGTCCACCGACGCCGCGCTCCACGTCTTCCGTCTCCTGGAGGAGTTCTCGCTGTTCTCCTGCAAGGACGAGGACGCCGACGACGCCCCCCTCTAGCCCCGCGATCTCGCTGCCGGACTGTTCGCAGTTCGCGGACGACGTCGCCTCCGAGGACCTCGTCGACGCCCTCGACCGCGCGGCGCTCGTCCGAGCCCTCGCGGAGCAGGGGGTCGAAGGGGCCCGCGCCCTCCTCCGGGACCGGGCCCAGGCGGACGTCGAGCTCAAGAGTCGCCTCGACCGGCTGCGCGAGCGGATCCGACGGCAGGCGTCCCGGCAGCTGCGCCGCCAGCTCGACGGCTACGATCGCCAGGTCCAGGAGCTGACCGAGCTTGAGCGTCGCAGCGCCGAGGACGTCGCCCGCGAGGTGGCCGCGCTCGAGGCCCGGCTTCGGGCGAGCCGGTCGATCGACTGGTCGCGGCTCCCCGGACCCGAGTTCCTCGCCGACCTCCAGAGCGCCCTGCTCGTCCCCGAGGCGTCCTGGAACCAACCCCCCGCCCCCCCGGGGATCTGGGCCCGGCTCCGCGCGGCGTGGCGGCGCTTCGTCGCCTGGCTCCGGGGCCTCTTCTCCCGCCGCTCGGCTCCCCGTCCGGCCGCCCGGAAGGACCGCACGGTGCCGCTCGCGTTCCTGAATCCGGACGGCCGCACGCTCGGCGCCTCCGAGCTCGGCGACGCCCTCGCCCGGCTCTCGGGCCCGCAGCAGAAGGAGCTCTCGGGACGGGTCGAGTCGTCGATCCGGGCCCGCGAGAGGGAGCTCGAGCGCGCCGCCGAGGAGAAGCGCAAGGCGGCGGCGTCCCAGCGCCGTCAGCTCGAGGCGGAGCGGTCCGAGGCGCAGCAGCGCGCCGAGTCGGAGACCGAGCGCGCCGTGCGCCGCGCGGAGGAGCGCCGGCTCGAGCAGGAGCTCCGCGAGCGGGGGTTCGTCGCGGAGCAGGCGGGCGGTCTGGTCGTGACGTACGGGCTCGTCGAACGGTTCGCGCGCCTCCTCCTCGAGGAGCAGAGCCGTCGGCTCCCGGGCGACGTCCGGTTCTCCCTCAAGGGGTCCGCCTCGACCGGGCTCTACGAGAAGGCCCGCCTCCGTCGCCTGGACGAGATCGCCCACCTGGACGTCCCGGGCTCGCTGCTCGAGGCGCGGCTCGCCGGCTCCCGCCACATCGACGAGTCGACGAGCTACGTCTACCGCGAGGTGACGTCCGAGAGCGTGCACGTGGTGGTCGCGTTCGACCGGTCCGGCAGCATGTCGGAGGGGGGGAAGCTCGACGCGGCGAAGCGGGCCCTGCTCGCCCTCTACGTCGCCGTCCGGAACCGCTACCCCGACGCGACCGTCGACCTGCTCGCGTTCGACAACACCGTCTCGGTCCTCGACCTGCTCGAGCTCTGGGAGTGCAAGCCGGGGGCGTTCACGAACACCGCGGAGGCGATCCGCGCGGCGCACCTCCTCCTCCGGCCGTCGCGGGCGAGCCGTCGGGAGGTCTACCTCATCACCGACGGGCTCCCCGAGGCGTACACCGACGAGGGCGGGGAGGTCCGCTCGGGCCAGCTCGACCGGGCGATGGAGGCGGCGCTCGAGCGGGCCCGGGAGCTCGCGACGGTGACCCCGCTCAAGAGCACCCTCCTCCTCCTCCGCTCCGACCGTCCCGAGTACGAGGTCGCCGCCCGGGCGATCGCCCGGACGCTGGGGGGCGAGCTCGTCGTCACCGATCCGGCGGGGCTCGGCATCGAGCTGCTCGTCCGATGGGCCCACGGGACGGAGACCGAGCGGCGGGCCCCGGCCGCCGCGCCGCGGGTCGCGCCCGCCCCGCGCCCCGCCGGCCGCCGGCGACGGGCCGACCGCCGCATGGGCGGGTAGCGCCGCTGCCTGTCGCGTCGAACCTTTATCTTCGGGACCGCGCGTAACCCCCGGGCGACGACGATGTCCGACAGCCAGGATCAGGCGCAGTTCCGCCAGCACCTCGCCGAGATCCGGCGGGCGGCGGGCGGGCTCGGGCGGGATTTCGCGACCGAGTTCTCGAACCTCGACCAGAAGATCGAGCGCCTTGGCCGCGTGACGGCGAAGGACGCGAGGTACCTCGCCCTCGACATCGAGGACGACCTCGCGAACGTGGGCCGGGCGGTCGACGAGGAGCT
>JASIEC010000074.1 GCA_030046135.1 Thermoplasmata archaeon
ACGAACGGCGGGGGACCCCGCCAGTGGAACCCCACGTCGACGTCGGACGTGAGCTGGGTGATCGTGCCGCGGCTCTCGAACGCGGGCGGTCCCTTCCAACGGAGCGCGTAGACGCCCCCGATCCTCGGCTCGACGGTCGCCCCGTCGCAGAGCCAGCCCTCGAGACGGTGCGGGTCGAGGAACGCCCCGTGGATCATCCCGATCGGGAGCGGGATCGTCACCTGGATGAGGATCGGGTCGAGCGGCTCCTCCACGGCGCCCGCCGGGACTCCGCGGGTAAAGGCTTTGCTCGAACCGAGGGAGGGGCGGCCGGGCGACCCGGACCGCCCGTTACCGTAAGACCGCCGGGGGGTTGCGCCGCCGGGGGACCGGAGTACGGCGCGCTCGACGTCCGGATCCTCGCGGAGTGAAGCGGCGGGCCCGTCTCGAGGACGACCCCGCGAGGAGAGCTCCGCCCGCCGAGGGTCGAAGCCGAGGGCGCCGGCCCGACGGTCGCCGAGCGCCCGGAAGAGGCGCTCGTCCTCCCGGGCCGTCGAGCGTTCGGTCCGGGGGGAGCCCCGCGGACCTCCGTCCCAGGGACGGGCCCCCACCCTCCCTCCCCAGGTCGTCGCGCGACGCCTGCGCATCCTGATGGTCGGCTGGGAGTGGCCCCCGAACCACTCGGGCGGGCTCGGCGTCCACTGCTTCGAGCTGTGCAAAGAGCTCACCAAGATGGGCCACTCGGTGACGTTCCTGAGCCCGTTCCCAGGACCGCACACTCGGGTCGAGGGCGTGACGTTCCGGTGCCCGGCCGACGCGCCGGACGACCCGTTCCCCGGCGCCTACGAGATTCGCGGCTCGCCCGGCGGCTGGCAGGAAGGGGACATCGAGCGGTTCAACGCCTGGCTCGCGCGGTTCCCGATCGGGGAGCACCACCTGATCCACGCGCACGACTGGTTCGGGACCGTCGGGGCGACCGAGCTCGCCCGCCGGTCGGGCCGGCCCCTCGTGATGACGGTCCACTCCACCGAGTACGATCGGTCCCTCGGTCACCCGTGGAAGGAGATCCTCGAGCGCGAGCGCACGGGCGTCGCGAGCGCGGATCGCGTGATCGCGGTGAGCGAGCATCTCAAGCGCCAGCTCGTCGAGCGGTACGGGGCGTCCCCGGACAAGGTCCGCGTGATCTACAACGCCGTCCGTCCGAGCGAGCGCCTCGCCGCGCTCACGGGCTCGGAGATGATCGTCCTCTACCTGGGCCGGTTGGCGGCGATGAAGGGGGTCGACACGTTCCTCCGCGCGGCGGCGCGCGTCGCGCCGAGGACGCCCGCCCCGCTGTTCGTCGTCGCGGGCGAAGGACCCGAGGCGCCCCGGCTCCTGCTCCTCGCTGCCCGGCTCGGACTCGCCGACCAGGTGCTGTTCCTCGGCAAGATCAGCGAGGAGGAGCGGGTGACGCTCCTCGCCGCCGCCTCCGTCTTCGTGCTGCCGTCGGTCGTCGAGCCGTTCGGGATCGCCGCGGCGGAGGCGATGGCGGCGGGGATCCCGGCGATCGTCTCGAAGACGAGCGGGATCGCCGAGATCACGGACAGCGTCTTCACGGTCGACTTCTGGGACGTCGACGAGTTCGCGAGCCGCATCTCCGAGCTCCTCGAGTACCCCACGCTCCGCCGCGCGATGGGCGACGCGGGCCGGCGCTCGATGCTCCTCGAGGGATGGGAGGCGCGGGCGCTGCAGACGGCCGGGGTCTACTTCGAGCTCGTCACGGGGGGCCGGCGGTGAGGATCGTCCTCTACCTCCACCTCCACCAGCCCTGGCGGCTCGCGCGGTTCCGCTACCTCGACCTGGGCTCCGGGCGGCCGTACATCGACGAGGCGCGCAACCTCGAGATCTTCCGGGGGATCGCCGAGCGCTGCTACCGGCCGACCCTCGCCCGCCTCGAAGCGGCGCTCGAGCGCGAGCCCGAGTTCCGGCTCAGCCTCTCCATCACGGGGACGTACCTAGAGCAGGCGGCGAAGGCCGCCCCGGACGTCCTCGAGACGCTCCGCCGGCTCGTGCGCACGGGCCGGGTGGCGCTCCTGTCCGAGACGTACTACCACTCCCTCGCCTTCCTCCTGCCGCCGCCCGAGCTGCACGACGAGGTCGAGCTCCACCGGGAGGCGCTCCGGCGGGAGTTCGGGGTCCGGCCGACCGTCCTCCGGATGACCGAGCTCGCCTACTCGGACGAGCTCGCGCGGTTCGCGGAGGGAGAGCGGTTCCGCGGGATGCTCGTCGAAGGATGGGAAGGGATCCTGCGCGGGATGCCGCCGACCCACGTCTACTGCGCCGCCCCGGCGCCGACCGTGAGCCTCCTCGCCCGGCACTACATGCTCAGCGACGACATCGGCTTCCGCTTCTCCTCGACCTCCTGGAGCGAGTACCCGCTCACCGCGGAGAAGTACGTCCGCTGGATCGCCGCCACGCCGGGGGAGGTCGTGAACCTCTTCATGGACTTCGAGACGTTCGGCGAGCACCACCCGGCGTCGAGCGGGATCCTCGAGTTCCTCTCCGCCCTGCCCCGGACGGTCCGCGCGACGCCGGGACTCTCCTGGGCGACGGTTGACGAGGCGGTCGCCCTCCCTCCGCGCGAGAGCCTCTCCGCGCCGACGACGGTGAGCTGGGCCGACCAGAACCGGGACCTCGGGGCGTGGCTCGGGAACGACCTCCAGCGCTCGGCGTTCGAGGCGGCGAAGAAGATCGGGGTCCTCGTCCGCAAGGCCGGGGCCCCCGAGCTGCTCGAGACGTGGCGGAGGCTCCTCACCTCCGACCACTTCTACTACATGTACGTGGGAGGGCACGGGGCGGACGCCGGCGTGCACCAGTACTTCAGCTCGTACGGCAGCCCGTACGACGCGTACGCGAACTACATGAACTCCCTGATGGACCTGCGTCGACGCGCCCTCGAGCGCCTCGGAGGCGCGCGCGTCCCGGAGAGACCCGAGTGGAACCGTCCACGATGATCTCGCAGCTCGCCGGCAACGGCCGGCTCCTGCTCACGATCAACGACGCGGGCGAGTGGAACGACCTGTTCTACCCGTACCCTGGGCAGTTCCAGCACCTGCGCGAGATGCGCCTCGGCCTCTACGACGTCGACCGCTCGAGCTTCGCCTGGCTCCGCCCCGGCCACGGCTTCGAGCTCGAGGTTCCCCCGTCGGGCGTGGGGAGCTTTCCCACGACCGTCTGGCGCGGCCCGGGCCTCACCCTCTCCGCCGAGGAGGTGGTGCACCCGAGCCACGACCTCGTCCTCCGGATCCTCCGGCTCCGGTCGGACGAGCGGCGGCGGCTCCGGCTGTTCTCCTACCAGTCCTTCAAGATCGCGGAGTCGCTCTACCAGGAGACGGCGTACGTCGACCCGTCGACGGCCTCCCTCGTCCACTACAAGCGCGGCTTCTACTTCGAGTTCTTCGGGGACCCGGCGTTCGACGCGGCGGTCTGCGGCGAGCACACCCTGAAAGGCCTCCAGGGCTCGTACGTCGACGCGGAGGACGGGAGCCTCGACGGGCGGGCGATCTCCCACGGCGCCGCCGACAGCGTCCTCCAATGGAACCTCGACCTCGCGCCACGCACCGAGGCGACGATCCGGATCCTCCTCGCGGTCGGCCGCGGCGGACCGGCCGTCCACCGGCTCCGCGACGAGGTCCGGGCGCGCGGGGCGGGCCGCCTCGAGGCCGAGGCGAAGGCGTACTGGCAGGCGTGGGCCGCCCGGCACCTCCCCGAGCGGCCTGACGGCCTCGGTGAGGCCGCGGAGAGGCTCGGGCGGGAGAGCGTTCTCGTCCTCAAGCTGTCGTCGGCGTCGACCGGCTCGATCATCGCGAGCCCCGACACCCGCTCCCTCGCCGTCGGCGGGGACACCTACAACTACTGCTGGTGGCGCGACGGCTCGTACATCAGCGAGGCGATGGACGACTGCCGGCTCCGGGAGCTCGCGAACCGGTACTTCCGGTTCGCCCGGGCCTGCCAGAGCCCCGACGGCTCGTTCGTGCACCGCTGCTTCCCCGACGGCGAGGTCGGGAGCACCTGGCACCCTCCGCCGTTCCTCCAGATCGACCAGACCGCGTCGATCCTCTCCGCGGCCTGGCACCACGTGGAACGGGGAGCCGACCCCGACACGCTCCTCGAGCTCTGGCCGATGGTCGAGTCGGCGGCGAACTTCCTCACGCGCTTCCGGGACCCGGCGACCGGTCTCCCCTTGCCGAGCTTCGATCTCTGGGAGGAGCGCTGGGGAACCCACGTCTACTCCGCGGCCGCCGTGGTCCACGGCCTCGAGAGCGGGGCCCGGGTCGCGCAGGTGCTCGGCAAGGAGACCTCCCCCTGGCGGAGCGCGGCCGACGAGCTCCGGGCCTCGGTGCTGAGCCGGATGTGGGACCCCGGTCTCTCCCGATTCGTGCGCTCGCTCGAGCCGCGCGACGAGCGGATCGACGCGTCGGTGCTGCTCGCGCTCGACCTCGGATTGCTCGAGCCGACGGACCCCCGCTACCGGACGGTCGTGGAGACGACGGAGCGCCGCCTCTGGTCGAACGGCGTCGGAGGGCTCGCCCGGTACGAGGGCGACGAGTACTACGGCCGGGAGAACCCGTGGATCGTCTGCACCATCTGGCTCGCGGCGACCCATCTCGCGCTCGGGAACCGATCTCGGTGCCGGGAGCTCCTCGACTGGGTGGTCGCCCACGCGACCCGGACCGGCCTCCTCCCCGAGCAGGTCGACGCGGGCACGGGCGAGCCGAAGAGCGCGACGCCCCTCGTCTGGTCGCACGCGGCGTTCCTCGAGCTGGTCGCCCGATACCGGCGGACGTCGGGCGCGCCGTAGCCGGCGGCGCCCCTCCGTTCTCCGGGGTGGTCCGTTAAGGGCCGCAAGGGATGGAGGCCGCGATGCCCCGTCCGTCCTCGCCCCGCTCGCCCGGGATCGTGGGAGCGGACATCGGGGGCAGCAAGGTCTCGGCGGCCGTGGTGGACTCCCGCGGGCGCGTGCGGTCCCACGGGGGGAAGGCGCTCCACCGCAACGAGGGGCCCGGGGAGGTGATCCGCGATCTCGTCTCGGTCGTACGGAGGTCGCTCGACGGCGGAGCCCCTCCGAGGGCGATCGGCGTCGGCGTGGCGGGCCAGGTCGATCCCGCCCGCGGAGTCGTCCGGCACGCCCCCAACCTCCGATGGAGGGACGTCCCGCTCGCGGACCTCCTGGCCCGCGAGTTCGGCTGCCCCGTCCTCGTGGCGAACGACGTCCGGGCCGCGACCGTCGCCGAGTGGCGGCACGGGGCGGGTCGCTCCTGCCAGAACTTGCTCTGCCTCGTCGTCGGGACCGGCGTGGGGGGAAGCGCGGTCGTCGACGGCCGGCTCCTGGGCGGCGCCGCGGACGCGCTCGGCGAAGTCGGGCACACGGTCCTCGTGGCGGGCGGTCGGCGCTGCCACTGTCCGAGTCGCGGATGCCTCGAGGCGTACGTCGGGGGCTGGGCGATCGCCGAGCGCGCTCGCGAACGGGTGTGCTCCGACCCCGCGGCCGGCGCCGAGCTCCGCCGGCGGGCCGGGTCGATCGACGCGATCGAGGCGCGGACGGTCGGCGAGGCGGCCCGAGGGAGGGACCCGCTCGCCCGGGAGATCCTGCGGGAGACGGGCGACTACCTCGCCTCGGGGGTCGTCGGGCTCGTGAACGCGTTCAACCCCGAGCGTCTGCTCCTCGGCGGCGGCGTCGTCGAAGGGTCGCCCGAGCTGGTCCGGGTCGTGTCGAAGCGGGTCCGCGCGGCGTGCCAGCCGCCGGCCGCCGAGGCGGTGAGCGTGGCGCGGATGGCGCTCGGCGGGGACGCGATCCTCGTCGGGGCGGCGGAGCTCGCGCGGGACCGTCTCTCGGACGCCTCCGACGCGCGACCGGCCCCGGCGCGCCGGGCCCCGGTCCGGGAGCGCGACCGATGAGGTTCCGGGGGGACCGAACGGCGTTCGGCGCGCCCGGAATCGATCCGAAGTGGACGCACGGAAACAAGGAGGGGGTCGGGACCAGCCCGTTCGCCGACAGCAAGGTCTGGTTCACCCTCTGGCGGGGCGTCCTCACCGAGGTCTACTACCCGCTCATCGACCATCCTCAGGTGCGCGACCTCCAGTACCTCGTCAGCGACGGACGCACGTTCTTCCACGAGGAGAAGCGGCACCTCGTCTCGCTCACCGAGCGGGCGAGCGATCACGCGCTCGGCTACCGGGTCACGTCGACGGACCCGGGGGACCGCTACCGCCTCGAGAAGGAGGTGATCACGGCGCCCCACCTCCCGGTCGTCCTCACGAGGACGAGGCTCCTCCCCGCGCCGTCGGGTCCGCGCGACCTCGCCCTCTACGTCCTGCTCGCCCCGCACCTCGACGTCGCCGGCTGGGAGAACAACGCCTACGTGGTGGAGCTCGCCGGGCGGGAGCTCCTCGTCGCCGAGCGGAACGGCACGTGGCTCGCCCTCGGCGCGACGGTGCCGTTCCGGCGGCTCTCCTGCGGGTACGTCGGACGGAGCGACGGGTGGACGGACCTCGCCGACAACTACCGGATGGACTACGAGTTCGACCTCGCTCCTCGCGGCAACGTCGCGCTCACCGGGGAGCTCGACCTCGCCGGAGGAGGGGAGTTCACCCTCGGCCTCGCGTTCGGCCGGGGGCTCTCCGACGCCGTCACGGCGCTGCTCCAGGCGCTAAGCGTCCCGTACGCCGTCCAGCGGGAGGAGTACGTCGACGGCTGGGGCCGCCTTTCGGCGCGGCTCCCGGCGTACGGACGGCACGCGAAGGACGGCGGGAACCTCTACCGGGCGAGCCACAGCCTCCTCCTTGCCCACGAGGACAAAACCTTCCGAGGGGCCCGGATCGCCTCCCTCTCGATCCCCTGGGGGCAGGCCCGCGGCGACGACGATCGGGGCGGCTACCATCTCGTCTGGACTCGGGACCTTGTCCAGTCGGCGACCGGGCTCCTCGCCGCCGGGGAGGCGGAGCGGGCCCTCCAGTCGCTGATCTACCTGTCGGGCAGCCAGAAGCCCGACGGGAGCTTCCCGCAGAACTACTGGCTCTCGGGCGAGGCGTACTGGACCGGCGTCCAGCTCGATGAGGTCGCGTTCCCGATCCTCCTCGCCGGACTGCTCCGGCGGGAGCGCGCGCTGGCCGCCTTCGATCCGTGGCCGATGGTCCGCGCCGCCGCCCGGTTCCTCGTCGCCTACGGGCCCGCCACCCAGCAGGAGCGCTGGGAGGAGCTCGGGGGGTACTCGCCGTCGACCCTTGCGTCGAACGTCGCGGCGTTCCTCGTCGCCTCGGGCTTCGCCCGGGACGCCGGCGACGCGGCGTCCGCCCGCTTCCTCGAGGAGCACGCCGACTTCCTCGAGCGGCACCTCGAGGGGTGGACGGTGACCACGGAAGGGACCGCCCACCCCCGGATCCGCCGGCACTACGTACGGATCCGGCCCGCCGACCTCGCGGACTCGTACGTGGAGGGTCCGGCGAACTCAGGGACGGTCCACCTCGCGAACCATCCCGACGGGGACCCCGCGACGTTCCCCGTCCCCGAGATCGTCGACGCGGGCTTCCTCGAGCTGGTCCGCTACGGTGTCCGACCCGCCGACGATCCGCTGATCGCCCGCTCCGTCGAGGTCGTCGACCACGTGCTACGGGTCGCGACCCCCGTGGGGCCCTGCTGGCGGCGCTACAACCACGACGGCTACGGCCAGGCGGACGACGGCGGGCCGTTCGTCGGCTGGGGCACGGGGCGGGCGTGGCCGCTCCTCGCCGCGGAGCGGGCGCACTACGATCTCGCCCGGGGCGCCGACGTCGCCCCCCTCGTCCAGGCGATCGAGCAGTTCGCGTCCCCGACGGGCCTCCTGCCGGAGCAGGTCTGGGACGTCGCGGACCGGCCGGCGCTGCACCTGTACCTCGGCCGGCCGACGACCAGCGCCATGCCGCTCGCCTGGGCCCACGCGGAGTACCTGAAACTGTTGAGGTCGATCGACGACGGTCGCCCGTTCGACCGGGTCCCCGAGATCGAAGCCCGGTACGGGCGCCCGCCGGCCCGGCGCGCCTCGGTGGAGATCTGGAACCTGCATCATCGCCCGACCCACATCCCCGCGAGCTCCGTCCTCCGGGTGGAGGCCCCGGAGGCGTTCCGCCTCCACTGGTCCGGGAACGCCTGGGCCACCGTCGAGGACGCGGAGTCGGTCCCGACCGCCCTCGGGATCCACTCCGTCGACCTCGCGGCCGGGGATCGCGGGGCCCGCGAGATCGTCTTCACGCTGTTCTGGACCGAGCGCGATACGTGGGAAGGCCGCGACTTCTCGGTCCGGGTCGACCCGCCGGCCTGACGATCGGCACGAGGCGGCGGGGGGTGCCGCCTAGCGCCAGAGCGTCGTCTTCGCGAGGTCGATGACCTCGTCGCCGCGCCCGCTGAGCACGGCCTTCACGACGAAGAGTCCGAACTTGCGCACGAGCTCGAGGTCGACGCTCGGGGGCAGGACGATCTCCTGGCGATCGACCGCGACCTCGACGAGCGCCGGGCCGGGGTGGGCGAGCGCCTCGACGAGCGCGGGCCGGACCTCGCCCGGGGTCGTCGCCGACAGCCCGAGGAGCCCGGCGGAGCGAGCGAGGCCGGCGAAGTCGGGATTCTTGAGGTCCGTGGCGGACGGGAGGAACCCCGCCGACTCCATCTCGAGGGCCACGAAGGCGAGCGCATCGTTCCGGAACACCACCACCTTGACGGGCAGGTCGAGCTGACGGAGGGTGAGGAGCTCGCCCAACAGCATCGAGAGGCCGCCGTCCCCGGACATCGAGATCACCTGACGGCCCGGGAAGGCGAGCTGCGCCCCGATCGCCTGCGGCAGCGCGTTCGCCATCGACGCGTGGGTGAACGAGCCGATCAGGCGGCGCCGGCCGTTCATCGCGAGGTACCGGGCCGCCCAGACGGTCGGGGTGCCTACGTCGCAGGCGAAGACCGCGTCCTCGGAGGCGAGCTCGTTGAGCAGTCTCGCCACGTACTGCGGATGGATCTTCGAGCCCGGTCCCCCTTCCGTCGCGAGGGCGTCGAGGCCCTCCCGCGACGTGCCGTAGTCGGCGAGCGCCGAGGCAAGATGGCGGCCGTCGCGGGGTCCGGGGAGGCGCGGGAGGAGGGCCTCGAGCGTCGCCCCGACGTCCCCCACGACGCCGAACGCGACAGGGACCCGATGGCCGATCTGCTCGCCGCGGACGTCGACCTGGACCACCGTCGCCTTCGAAGGGTAGAACTGCCGGTACGGGAAGTCGGTCCCGAGCAGGAGGACGAGGTCGGCGGCCTGGAGGGCGTGGTAGCCCGAGGCGAACCCCAGGAGGCCCGTCATCCCGACGTCGCAGGGGTTCGCGTACTCGACGAACGGTTTCCCACGGAGCGTGTGGACGATCGGGGCCCGCAGTCGCTCGGCCAGGGTGACGAGCGCGTCGTGCGCCTCCGCGCATCCCGCGCCGGCGAGGATCGTCACCTTCGCGGCCCCCGCGAGGAGCTCGGCGAGCCGCGCCACGTCCGGCTCGGCCGGCACGGTTCGGGGCCGTCGGTCGGGAAGGCGGATCCCCGACGGCTCTTCGGTCGCCGGCCGGAGCGCGACATCGCCGGGGAGCGCCACCACGGCGACGCCTTCCCGGGCGAGGGCGGTCCGCATCGCGATCTCGAGGACCCGGGGCATCTGCTCGGGCTGCGAGACCAGCTCCGCGTAGTGGCTGCACTCCCGGAACAGCTGGTCCGGATGGGTCTCCTGGAAGTATCCTCCGCCGATCTCGGGGCTCGGGATGTGCGCCGCGATCGCGAGCACGGGAGCCCGGCTGCGGTGGGCGTCGAACAGTCCGTTGATGAGGTGCAGGTTCCCCGGACCACAGCTGCCGGCGCAGACGGCGAGCCGACCGGTGAGCTGGGCCTCCGCGCCCGCGGCGAACGCCGCGGACTCCTCGTGCCGGACGGGGACCCAGGCGATCTCCTTACGGGGCCGGATCGAATCGGTGATCCCGTTGAGCGAGTCACCCGCGACGCCGTAGATCCGTCGAACGCCGGCGCCCACGAGGGTGTCGACCAGCAGATCGGCCACGCGGTGGAGCGACATGGACGAGGTCCGAGGAGCGAGGGCTATTTGCGGGCAGCGGCCCGGCTTCTACGGCACGAAGACCCGGCGGACTCCGCCGGGCTCGGGCCGGTCCCAGGCCTCGGCGACCGACGCGAGCGGGACGCTCTCCGTCGAGAGGGGGAGGTCGGGTGCGCGCGCGAGCTCCCAGATCTTCGGAAGCGACCCGATAACCGCCGAGACCGGCACGCTGCCGATGCCGCTCCCGACGAGCTCGAGGCCGCTGCTCCGGAACGGCTCGGACGGCACCGGGGCGACCGGACCGGCCATCGAGCCCACGGAGACGTACCGCGCCCGACGGACCGACTCCACGTGGCCCCGTCCGGTGAACGTCCGGAGCGCGACCCCCGCGGCCGGTCCCCAGACGAAATCGACGACGACGTCGATCGGATGCTCGCGGTCCTCCTTCGCGAGCGCCGCCGCGAGAGCGTCGTCCGACTGATCGAGCGAGAGGGTCGCGTCCGCTCCGAGCCCGGGGAGGGTCTTGAGCACGTCCTCGTTCCGGCCCGCGGCGACGACGCGTCCCGCGCCGAGGTGGCGAGCGACGCGGATCGCGACCTTCCCGGCCACCCCCGTGGCCCCGAGGATGAGCACCGTCTCCCCGGGCGCGAGCTTCGTGCGGTGAGCGAGCGCGAGCCATGACGCGAGCGCGGCGTTCGGCAGCGCTGCCGCGCGGACGTCGTCCACGTACTCGGGCACGGGGACGCAGCGATCGCGGGGGACGACCGTGAGCTCGCCCATCATCCCGTACGGGGAGCGGGGACCGTTCGCGTAGACCCTCGTCCCGTCCGGGAGGGTTCCCGCCCCGTCCACCCCGACCCCGCACGGGAGCGCGGTCGGCCGGGCGTAGTGCGACCCGCGTGCCGTCGAACGAGCGAGCTGCGTGAGGGCGCTCGCCTTCACGCGGAGGAGCACCTCCCCGGGCCCGGCGGTCGGCTCGGGAAATTCCTCGTACCGGGGCGGCTCGCCGAACGCATGCAAGACGGCGGCCTTCATCTCCACCTTGTCCCGATGTCGAGGTCGGTCGGGAGCCGTGACGAGACCGGCTCGATGGCAGATGACATCTCGCTCCCCTCCTCGCTCTCGTCGAGAGAGGGTGCGCCGCGGGGGTCGCCAGGGCGTCTCTCGGGCGAGGGACTCGGGGAACGGCTCATGCGCGTCGGCCGAACGCCCATCCCCTCTTGTCGATCACGTCGAAGAGGTTGCCGTCCGGGTCGCGAAGGGTGACGAAATCCTGACCCGGGGTCGCGGGTCGCTCGAGGGTCGCGCCCAGCCGGAGAAGTCGTTTGACCTCCTGTTCGGGAGCCGACGAGTAGAGATCCAGGTGGAGTCGGTACTCCTCCGACGGTCCGTCGGCCGTCGCGCTCAGCGTGAGGTTCGGGCCCCGTCCGTCCGGAGCCGTCAGGACGATCCCGTCCGGTTCGCCCGGTTCGCGAGGGACATAGTGGAGGGCCTCCTGCCAAAAGGCGATCATGCGAGGGAGATCGGTGCAATCGACGACGATGGATCCGACCCAGATCGAGCTCGCTTTCGAGGCGGTCACCCTGCGAGGAGACCCCCGACCCCAATAAGGGCCGGCGGGGACCCGAGCGTCGAGGCCGAAGCGAACCCTCCGAGCGTTGCGTCCGTCCCACGCCGTTCTGTGGGTCGCGACCCCGGTTGACAGCCCCTCGAGGATCGCGACTCGTGCGGGGCCTCGCTCACGCCCGCTGACCGCCGTGTTGCGACACGCTATACACCCGGCGTCCTCGGGGGGATAGGATGAGTCCCGACTCCCGACGGTTTGGACGCAACGTCGGGGCAGGGCCCGCCGCGGGGACGAGCCCGGACGCGGGCTGGCGAGCGGCCCGGCAGTGGCGGACGATCTCCGTGATCGTGGCCCTCGCTCTTGGGGCGACACTCGTACTCGCGTTCGTGCCTCTTCGGTCCGTGGAGACCCAGGACGAGCGGGTCATGACCTACAGCGTGAGCGTGCCTTCCCACAACTTCGGGACGGAGCCCATCGACCATGGGTTCCTCGACCTCTGCAATGCCGGAGCTTCGCAGCTGCGGCTCGTCGGGAACCAGACGGTGTGGCTGGCGTGGCAGGTAACGGCCGGCAACGAGCCCGCCTACGCCGACCTCGTGGCCGTTCCGGGGGGGACCCCGACGAGTCTCTACAACGCGACCGGCGTGGGAGAGGGAGGCTTCGCCCAGACCTCGTCGACCGAGCTCGCCGACGTGTGCGCATCAAACCCGATCTTCGGCGCCTATTCCAACTCTAGCTTGACGATCGAACTGCAGGTGGGCCTGATCTACGCCCACTCGGTGACGGTCGCGGTCGCTTGAGGAGCTCCGGAGGCAAACGACGGCGGGCCTCGGGACGTCGTCCCGTTCCGATCGGTCCGGGTCGAGGGCGGCGAAGGTCCCGGAGCGATCGATGTTGAGAGGGTTCCGACGAGGGTTCCCTAGATCAGCGCCCCCGTGAGCGGACGGAGTGGACTGGTCGGGATTTGAACCCGAGGCCTCCGGTTTGCAAAACCGGCGATCTTCCGAACTGATCTACCAGCCCGCCGGACGACGAACGGCTCGTTCGGACGGTTAGCTTTTCGGAGGGGGGGCGACCGACTCCCACGCCCGGGCGAGCTTCGGCACCGTCTCCCGCCTCCCGAGCTCCTCGGCGCCGACCCACACGGCCTCGGTGTGTTCCCAGTCGAGTCGGATCCGCGTCGTGCGGGTCTCGAACCGGAACGGGTGGACGATGTACACGGTCGAGGCGTTCCTCGCGAGGACCGGGACGCCTTCGGACCGGAGCGAGAGCGCCGGGCGCTCGAGGCTCACCTCCTCGCCGATCTCTTGGTAGGCCTGCTCGAGCGGCGTCGGGGCCTCGAGGAACCCCGAGACGGCGGCCCAGCGTCCCTGGAAGCTCCCGACCTTCTCCGAGCGCTTCAGGAGCAGGATCCTCCCGTCCCGTCTCTGGAGGAACGCCGTCACGACGTGGATCTCCCGGACCCCCACGATTGTCACCTCGGCCCGGTCCCCGTCGAGTTCGACCGTCTCGCCTTCGCGGAAGAGATCGCGATCGAGCCCCGCGACCGCCGGTCGGTCCTCCCGGGACTCCTCGGGCGGTGCCGGTACTCCGTGGACGGCGAATCCAACCACCCCTTCGAGGTCGACATTCTGGGGCGGCCACCACAGCGAGGCCACCGAGAGCACCGCGGGGAACGGGCCCCCGCCCCGCCAGTCGAGCGGATCGTCCGCGAACCGGACACTCCCGCGCGCGTGACCCCCCGCGAGCCGAACGCCCGGCAGTGCCATCGCACGGGAAGCGCCCCAGCCCTCTTCGCGCTGTCGAGCCGGGCTTGGGCGGGCCGCGAAGGGCCATGTACCGCCTCCGGGTCCGCCCGGTGATGCGGCTCAGCGCGTTCACGGTCGTCGACGCGTACCCGGACTCGGGCCCGTCGTCGGAGGACCGCGTCCGGGAGGTCGTCGGGCTCGCCGAGGCCGCCGAGGCCGGCGGCCTCTCGGCGCTCTGGGTCGCCGAGCACCACTTCCATCCGGGGGGTGCCTGCCCGTCGCCGCCGGTGCTCCTGGCGGCGTGCGGGGCCCGGACGCGATCGCTCCGGCTCGGTTCGCTCGTGAGCGTCCTGCCGTTCCACCGCGCGGTCGACGTCGCCGAACAGTACGCCCTTCTCGACCGCCTTCTCGGCGGCCGGCTGAACCTCGGTCTCGGCAGCGGCTACATCCCGGCGGAGCTCGAGGCGTTCGGTGTCGACCCCACGACGAAGCGCGAGGTGTTCGACCGCACGTTGTCGAGCCTCCTGGACGCCTTCGCCGGCCGGGAGATCCGGGTGGACGGCGAGCGAACCCCTCCGGTCCGGCTCAACGTGCTCCCGGTCCAGCGTCCGCACCCGCCGCTGTGGATCGCCGCGCAGCGTCGGGAGGCGATCCCGTTCGTGGCGCGGCGAGGCGTGTCGCTCGCCCTGATCCCCTACGCGACCGTCGCGGACAGTTCGGAGCTCCGGGCGGAGATCGCGGAGTACCGCCGACACCTTCCGCCCGGCGCGACGGGAGAGGTGCTCGCGGCGGTGCATCTCTACGCGGGGGAGCGACCGGACCGGGCGAGGGCCGCCCTTCGACGGTACCTCGAGGCGAGGCTCGCCACCGGCTCCCCGTCGTACGAGGCGAAGGCGAAGCATCACCCCGCGGGGGCGACGCCCGAGGCGCTCGAGGCGAGCGGGTGGGCGCTCTTCGGAGGGGGGGAGGAGGTCGCGCGCCGGGTCGCCGAGCTGGAGACTCTCGGCGTCGACGAGGTGGCGGGGATCTTCGACTTCGGGGGGCTCGAGCCGGAGGAGGTCGCTCGCTCGGTGCGCTCCCTAGGCGCGGCTTGGGCGCGGCGTGGCGAAGCGCGGCCGCGCGCCTGAAGTACGCCGCGCTCGAACGGGATTTATTCCCGCGAGGCTCCGGGAGTTTCCGAGGTCCCATGGCGGAGATTCTTCCCGGCGTGCACCAGGTCGAAGGCGTCGACCCGTCCCCCGACTTCTCAACCCACGTCTACCTGCTGAAGGACCGGGGCGCGAGCTGGACGCTGATCGACACCGGGCTCCCCGGCACCCACGCCGCGACGCTCGCCTATCTTGCCAAGATCAAGGTCGCGCCGACCGCGGTGAAGAAGATCCTCATCACCCACCTGCATCGGGACCATGTGGGCTCGTTGAAGGCCCTCGCCGACGCGACGCACGCCCGCACGTTCGCCCATTGGATCGAGGCGGCGTACATCGCCGGGCGGCCCGCCTACGACGGACCGGGGGTGCCTCCCGCCGAGCCGTTCACCGTCGACGAGACGCTGAAGGACGGCGACTCCGTCGACGCGGGGGGCGGCCTGATCGCCTACCACACACCCGGGCATACCCCCGGGCACCTCGCCTTCTACCAGTCCGAGAGGAAGCTCCTGTTCTCGGGGGACCTGTTCTTCGGGGACGGCGCGAAGGTCGTCCTCACCACGCCCGAGTACACCCTGCACACCCCGACCGCGCAGATCTCGGCGCGAAGGATGTCGCAGCTCTCGATCGACGCGCTCCTCACCTACCACGGCGGCCCGGTCCTCAAGAACGGGGGCGCCGCCGTTCGAGCGGTCGCCCAGGGATTCGGCTAGGGAGCCTCGTCCCGCGACGTGCGGGACGGATGGGACTGGCCAGATTTGAACTGGCGTCTCGGAGTCCCGAACCCCGAAGGATGGACCAAGCTACCCCACAGTCCCAGACGGAGTCCGGCCACCGACCCGCCTTATTTGAGCCTGCGCTGGGCAGGGTTCCGCCGCACCGTTTCGGGACCTCCTCGGCCCGAGTTAGATAGCGGCCCGCGCTCCTCCCCCCGATGATCGGCCCGGCCGCCGCGACCCCTCCGATCCCGGGGCTCCGCCCGTTCGCGTCGCTGAGCTGGAGCATCCCCGGCCTGCGCGAGGACCCGTCGATGTGCCTCCGATGCCGCTCCGCCCAGCTCCTCTGCGGCAAGCCGATCTGCCCGATCCTCCTCAAGTACCGCGCGTTCGAGGAGACGTTGCCCGGGCTCTCGGGCACCGAGTTCGAGGGGAGCTCCCCGCCCGGCCTCTTCGTCGGCCGGTTCGGCTATCCGAAGATCTCCGCGGGCCCCCTCCTCAGCCCCCAGCACGGCTCCACCGAGCTCCTCGACACCCCCGAGGCGTGGGTGGGGCGCCCCGTCGAGGAGCTCGTTCGGTTCCGGACGGGCCTCGTCCGGGGGACCTCGCGGTTCCGCGTGACGGACGCCGAGAAGCCGATCCGGCTGCTGGAGGACCTCCAGCTCGTCGGTCTCGCCTCGGAGTCCGTCGAGAGCGAGGCGTCGTTCCGCCGCCCCCCGCGAGGGCATCTCTCCCTCTCGGACTCCACCCCCCCGTTCGGCCCCTCGGCCCCGATCGAGCACGCCGACTTCGAGGTCCGCCGGGTCGACGCTCGCCTCGAGCGGCTCGCGTCGGACGTCCACGCGAACGCCCGGACCGCCGTCTCCGAGCTGTACGACCGCGGGGTCCGGGTGAGCCGGATCCAGCGGGCGTTCAGCATCGGCACGCTGGGCCGCCGGGGCCGGCGGAAGCTCGTGCCGACCCGGTGGAGCATCACCGCCGTCGACGACCTTCTCTCGAAGAAGAACCTCGAGAGGATCCGGCTCCTGCCGGAGCTCTCGGAGATCGAGGCGTACGTCTACACCGCGCTGGACAACCGCTGGATCGTCGTCTTCCTACCCGGGGCGTACCGCTACGAGTCGATCGAGGCCTGGTACCCCAACACCCTCTGGAACCCGAGCCCCACCCAGGTCGTCGTCGCCGGCGACCACGAGGGGTTCCGGGGTCGGACGACGTACGCAGCGATCGGGGGCTGCTACTACGCCGCCCGGCTCGCAACGAGCGAGGCCCTGCTCGTCCGGGCGCGCCAGGCGGGCGTCGTGGTGCTCCGGGAGGTCCACCCCGGCGAGATCCTCCCCCTCGGGGTCTGGAACGTCCGCGAGCACGTTCGCGCCGCCCTCGCGACGCCGCCGGTCCGCCTTCCGACGCTCGCCGCCCTGCGGGAGCTGATCGGGGCCCGGTTCGCGATCCCGCTCGCCCGCTGGCTCTCGGCCAGCGCGGTGCTTCACGACGCGGCCACGCAGCGACGGCTCGACGCGTGGGCGTCGGGCCCGGGCTGAGACTGCCCGCCTAGGAGAACCCGGCCCCGCAGCGGGCGCAGAAGACGTCGGTCGGCAGCCGGGACGCCCCGCACTGGGCGCAGGTGGCGGACGACCGCGGCGTGCCGCACCCCCGGCAGAACGCATCGCCGGGGAGGGTCGGGTGGCCGCAGTTGGGGCACCTCTCGGCGGCGGCCGCCCGCTCGGCGGCCTCCGCTGGGTCCCCCGGGGAGACGGACGACGGGGCCGCGCCCTTCGCCGAGACCGACGCGAGGGAGACGGTCTCGATCACCGCTCCGAGCTGTCGCCGAGCCCGCAGCGAAAGCCGGAGTGCCTCGGTGTAATCCTCCTTCGACGCGGCCGCCTGGGCCTGCGTATACAGGGAGGACGCGCCCGGGATCGCGGCGTCCTTGGGTCGGTCGCGCTTCGCGACGGCGAGCTCGCTGTCGAGGAGCTTCATCTGGAACTGCGACTCGGCCCGGTTGCGCGGGAGCCTCGATGCGGCATCGCCGGGCGGCGGGCCGCCGGCCACCGACGCCGGGGGGACGGTGGGGCCGGGGGCCGGCGGAAGGGCGGCGCGAGCCGCCGGCCCGGGCAGGGCCGGCGAGCCCGGGGTCGAGCCGGCCGGTTTTCGACGCTCGAGGACGAGCGACTCGTGGGCCTGCTGGGCGAGCTCGTAGGCCCGGTCGAACTGCCGGATCCCGAACTCGTGCTCGGAGAGGGCGATGAGCTCGCGGGCCGACCCCACGCTGCGGCCCTGGTGCTCGAGGAGGTCCGCCTCGCGACGGGCCATGGCGAGACGGTTGAACGCTCGATCGTCGGCGAACTCGGGACGGTTCGGGCCGGCGTCCCGGAGCTTCTGGCGTCGCTCGCGCATCCGGCGGAGCGTGTAGAGCGCGAGGAACCCGACCGCCCCGAGCCCGACGGCGGCCCCGACGCCGACCGCCTCGATCGGAGAGATCCCCACCGCCGAGCCGCCTCCTTCCCCGTCCGCTCCCGGGCTCACCCCGGCCGCGGAGCAGCCCCTCCATGCGGGGGCCCGGTATTTTTAAGACGCGGCCCCGGCGAGGCGCCCGAGGAGGTACGTCGATCGGGCCCCCTCGATCCGGACCGTGAGGTCGGCGCCGAGCGGAGGGCGCTCGTCGAGCACGACGGGGAGGTAGTTCGCCAGCCGTGCGACCGAGCTGCCGCCCGGGCCGTACTCCAGCACGCGCGCGTCGACGGTCGAGCCGATCCACCGCTCCAGCTGGCCCCGGGCGAGCCGTTCGCGCAGGCGCGTGAGCGAGCGGGACCTCCGCTTCGCCGCGCCGGGGGCGACGGGGGGAGCCCGGGCGGCGGGGGTCCCCGGGCGAGCCGAGAACCGGGTCACGTTCACCGTCTCGGGGGCGACCTCCTCGAGGAGAGCCTCGGTCCGGAGGTGGTCCTCGTCCCGCTCGCCGGGGAACCCCACGATCACGTCGGTCGCGAGATGGAGCGAGGGGAACGCCCGTCGCGCCTCGGCGACGACGCGGCGGAACGTCGCCACCGTGTAGCCGCGGTGCATCGCCGCGAGGACCCGGTCCGAACCGCTCTGGACGGGGAGATGGAGGAAGCGGTAGATCCTCGGGTCGTCGAGCGCCTCGAGGTACTCGGGGAGGATCGGCTCGAGGCTCTGCGGACTCATCATCCCGATCCGGAGCCGGAAATCCTCGGATCGCGCCCGGATCGCGAGCAAGAGATCGGGGAGGCGCGGACCTCCCGGCAGGTCCTCGCCCCAGCAGGCGGTGTCGAGGCCCGTGAGGCGGATCTCGCGCGCTCCGCGCGACCATGCGTCCCCGACCCGGGCGACGACGCCGGAGGCCGGCACGCTCGCGAGGCGGCCCCGGGCCAGGCGGCTGAAGCAGTAGGAGCAGGCGCTCGTGCACCCTTGCGCGAGGACGATCTCCTCGGTCACGGGGCCGTCGGTCGGAGGCGGCGGAGCCGGATCCGGGGGCCCGGCCCGGGCGTCCTCGCGCAGGAGCTCCGGGATCCTCCCCTGGTCACGGATGGGGACGAACTCCGTCTTCTCGAGGCCCGGGCCCTCGAACAGCCCCGTCCTCAACGGGACGAGGCAGCCCGTGACGAGGACCCTCGGAGCGAGCCCGCTGACAGCCCTCCAGCGCCGGACCATCCGGGCCTCGGTTGCCCCCAGGACGCCGCAGGTGACCAGGACGGTGACGTCGGAGGTCTGGGGCGACGCGGCGGCCCGGTGGCCCTCGGCGGAGAGCGCCCGAAGGATCGCCGCGCCCTCTCCTTGGTTCTGGGAGCAGCCGTACGACTCGACGTAGACGCGCACGGCCCCTCCCGCCTCCCGCGGCGCCGCTCGGGCCTAGAAGACGCTCAGCTTGTCGGTGAGGAGGAGCCGGGGGATCGTGTCAATCTTGTCGAACCAGCCCTGGGCGACGCCCTCGGCCTTCGCCCGGACCGCGGGGAGCTTCACGCCGTTCGCCGGCAGGATCTGGAGGCTCGCGATCTGCGGCTGGTCGACGGGCCGGCCGATCTGGGAGAGGATCCGGACATGGACCTCCTTCACGTCGCCGCCGGCCTCCTTCACGATCTCCTCCGCGATGAGCGAGCCGAGGAGGTTGTAGATCTTGCCGACGTGGTTCACGGGGTTCTTCCCGGCCGACGCCTCGAGGCTCATCGGCCGGCACGGCGTGATCAGCCCGTTCGCCCGGTTCCCGCGCCCGACGGAGCCGTCGTCGCCGGCCTCCATCGAGCAGCCCGTGACGGTGAGGTAGTAGCGGCCGAGCTCGGGGTCGTCGGCGGTGTTCACGTCGATCGCGACCTCCCGGCGGGTGAGGGTCGCCGCGTTCTCGCGGAGCTTCTCGCCGATCTCGTCGCAGACGGCGCGGTACTCCTGCGGGTTGCGGACCTCCTTGTCGACGAGGGCGGCCGCGACGGTGAGCCGGATCTTCTTGCCCTGGCGGTACCCCATGACCTTGACGTCCTCGCCGAGCGCGCCGAGCTTCTTCTTGAGCTTCAGGGTGAGGAACTTCTCGCTCTCGAGCACGAGGCGCTCGGTGTCCGAGAGCGGGGCGAAGCCGACCCCGAACGACGTGTCGTTCGAGAGGACCGAGCTCTGCTCGAAGACGCCCCGGAGGTCGACCGAGCCCTGCCCGATGCGGCAGTCGAACTCGACCTGCTTGTCGACGTCGATGTGGCGGCAGATCGAGGAGACGTACTCCCGCGCAGCCCGGATCGCGACGTCGCGGTACGGCAGCTTCTCGCCGTTCACCTCGGTCGTCGCCCGGCCCACGAGTAGGATGTAGACCGGCTGGGTGATCCGGCCCCCTCCGAACTTGGGCTCGGAGCCGCCGCCCACGACCTGGGTCTCGTCCGTGTTGTGGTGGAGGATCTTCCCGTACTCGTCGAGGTAGAGCCGGCTCAGCGCGCGGCTCACCGACTCCGAGACCCCGTCCGCGATCGAATCGGGGTGGCCCAGGCCCTTGCGCTCGACGAGCTCGACCGCCTGGTCCTCGATCGGCTCGGTGCGGAGAGGCTCGACCTGAATGTTGCGAGGCATGGCCCGAGTCCGAGGCTCGGCGGGTCCCGGGGGGGTTTAACCCTTGCTAAACGCCGACGGGTCGCCCCTCGGCCGTCGGCCCGGCGTCAGGCGCCCCGGCCGAGGGGCTTCGCCATGTACGGCCCGGCGCGCTCGAACCCTCGGCCCCGGTAGTACTCCCGGGTCCCGACGGCGCTCGTCACGAAGAGCCGGTCGTACCCGCGCTCCCTCCCGATCTCCTCGGCGAGGGCGAGGAGGCGGCGGCCGAATCCCCGGTGCTGGTAGGCGTCGGCCGGCTCCGGGGCGGCGCCGATCGGCAGCTCCCGGCCCACGACCTTGAGCTCGCGGACGACGGGCCCCGGAAGGCTGCCCTCCGTCACCCCCGAGGGAAACCGCAGTCGGAGGAATCCCGCGACGGTGTCCGTCGCCGGGTCCTCGAAGGAGAGGAACACCTCCGCTCCCCCGCCCGCCCGGTAGTCCGTGCGCGTCGCCTGGAACGCCTCGGCCGGGGGGCTCGCCCGCCGCCCGGCCTCGCGGCATCGGAGGCAGCGGCAGTGGCGACCCTCCGCTTGAAGTCGCCCGAGGGCGATCTCGCGCAGGTTGCTCCGCCGGACGCCGGCCGCGATGAGGCGGGCGGGGATATCGCGCTGGATCCGGTGGATTCGCACCCACGGCGGGAGGAGCTTCTTCATCTCCACGAGCAGCTCGGCTGCGGTCTCCGCTTCGTACGGCGTGTAGGCGCCCGCGCGCCACGCGTTGTAGAGCTCGGTCCCCGGGAGGACGAGCGTCGGGTAGATCTTGAGGAAATCCGGGCGAAACGCCTCGTCGTCCCAGAGGCGCCGGAAGTCCGCGAGGTCCCGGGTCGGGTCCATCCCCGGGAGGCCGAGCATGAGGTGGTAGCCGACCTTGAGGCCCCGGTCCCGGGCCTCGGCGGTCGCGCTCGCGACCTCCTCGATCCCGTGGGCCCGACCCACCGCCCGGAGCACGTCGGGCTGGAGGCACTCGACCCCCAGCTCGACCCGCGTGACCCCCGCGTCGAGCAGGAACGGAAGCACGCGCCGGTCGCACCAGTCCGGTCGGGTCTCGACCGTGAGTCCGACCACGCGGTGCGCTCCCGCCGCGTTGCGCTCCTGGGCGTCGGCGAGAGAGGACGACGGCGTGCCGTTCAATCCGTCGTAGATGCCGCGGAGCACCTCCTCCTGGTACGCTCGCGACCGGGCCGGGAACGTGCCCCCCATCACGATCACCTCGATCTTCGAGGTCGGGTGCCCGAGCGCCTCGAGCGTCTCCACGCGGTGGCGCGCGATCGCCCGGGCGTCCCAGCCGAACTGGGCGCCCCGGAGCGCGGACGGCTCCTCGCCGGTGTAGCTCTGGGGGCTCCGCGCGTCGACCCCGCCGGGACAGTAGGTGCACCGCCCGTGCGGGCACCGGGCGGGCGACGTCATCACGGCGACGACCGCCACCCCGGAGAGGGACCGGGACGGCTTTCGGGAGATCGTCCCCGCGTAGGCGGCCCGCTCCGACGCCGGAAGGTCGCGGAGCCACTCCACGTTGGACGGCAGGGGCCCCGGCCGCGGCGACGCCTTCGCCCAGGCGAGCTTCGCCCGGTGGACCGTCTCGGGGGTGGGCGGCGCAGCTACCGGTGGAGCCACGGTCGGCTCTCCCCGGTGACGACGTACGGCGCCTTCTGCAGCTCGGCGACGGTGCGCGAGCCCGTGAGGAACATCGCCACCTTGAGCTCGTGGACGAGCGTTTCGAGCTCCGCGCGGGTCTCCTCCGGGCCGGTCGACGCCGCCCGGAGGACGCCGCCCGCGGTGCCGGCGGCCGTGGCGCCGAGGGCGATCGCCCTCGCGACATCGAGCCCCGAGCGGACCCCTCCGCTCGCGACCACGGGCAGCCCGAGCGGCACGAGCTCGAGGACGGAGATCGGCGAGGGGATGCCCCAGTCCCAGAACGTCTTGCCGACCCTCGCTTCCCGCACGGCCCCCCGCTCGACGGCCCGGTAGTGCTCGACCGCCGCGAACGACGTCCCTCCCGTCCCGCTCACGTCGAACGCCTTCACGCCGCGGTCGCGGAGCGACTCGGCGACGGCCCGGGAGATCCCCGCGCCGGTCTCCTTCACGAGGACTGGGAACCGGTGGGCGAGCGTCCCGATCGCGTCCAGGCATCCGCGGGCCCGCCGATCCCCCTCCGGCTGCACCATCTCCTGGAGGAAGTTGAGGTGGATCGCGAGGACGTCGGCGCCGATCAGCTCCATCGCCCGCCGGACCTCGTCGGGCCCGACCACCGCGTCGCCCGGCCGCTGCGGGACGATCTGGGGGGCCCCGAGGTTCGCGAGCTTCAGCGGGACGGCGTGGCGGGCGACGCACGAGTAGCTCTCGGGGTACTGGCCCTTCAGCACCGCGGCCCGCTCGCTCCCGACGCCCATCGCCACGCCGACGTCGGCGGCCGCCCGGGCGAGGTTCTCGTTGATCGTGCCCGCGCCGGGAAACCCTCCGGTCATCCCGGTGATGAGGATCGGAGCGCGCAGGCGATGGCCCAGAAGGGTGACGGATGTGTCGATCTCCTCGAAATCGAGCTCAGGGAGGGCTCGGTGGACGAGCTGGACGTCGTCCCAGTAGCGGTACTTCCCCTCGACGTTCCCGCCGAGGACGACCTTGACGTGCTCGGCCTTGCGGTGGCTGAGGTCGATCCCGTCGGCGTCGGCGGACTTACGCGGCGGCCGCGTGGGCCCAGCTCCCGTAGACCGCCTCCCCTCGGATCGCGCGCGAGACGTTGCCATCCGGGAGTCCGCTAATAAGCGCTGCGTCGGCGCCGGCGAGCGCGATCGCCCGCATCGCCGCGACCTTCGCCCGGATCCCGCCGGTGACATCGGGGGCGGACGGGTCCGGGGCGAGTCGCCCGAGCAGCGCGGAGGTCACCTCGGGGACGACCGGCCTCCGCCCGGGGCGCGCGGTCTCGAGGACCCCGGGGACGTCCGTCGCGAAGACGACCCTCGACGGACGGAGCCGGGGGACGAGCGCGGCCGCGATCGTGTCGGCGCTCAGGATCGAGAACCCCCAGCGCTCGTCGGGGACGACGTCGCCGAACGAGACGGGCAGCATCCCCTGCGCGAGGGCGTCCACGAACGGGCCGACCTCGAGCCCCGCGAGCTGTCCCTCGCGGTTGTGGGCGACCCCCGGGGGCGGGATCGACCACGGCGAGGCGCCGGCCCGGACGAGCTCGCGCAGGACCGCGAGATGGAGCCGACGGACCTCGGCGGCGACGATCGAGGCCCCCCGCGACCGCTCGGCGGGATTCGCCCCGGCCGAAGGAGCCTCGGCCAGTCGGAACCGTCGCGCGCTCGGGTGCCCGAACGACCCGGCGCCGTGGAGGAGCACGACGGGGACGCCGCGGCACCCCGCGATCTCCTCGGCGAGCCGGGCGAGGATCTTCGGGCGGAGCTTCTCGACCTCGCGCTTCCTCGTGATGAGGCTGCCTCCAAGCTTGACGACGACCGGCGGCGTGCCTCGCCCCGGATCCCGCGGCATCGCGCGCCGCTACGCCCGGTCGGCTCCGGTGAACCGGGTGAAGAACAGCAAGCCCCCCGCCGAGAGCGGGAGGACCCCCGCGAAGAAGACCCAGTGGAACGTGATCAGCCAGAACGCCATCGACATGATCCCGATCCCGACGAGCACCGCCGCGCCGATGACGATCGGGATCGACACCGATCCCTCCGGGAGCTCCTCGGGATGCCCGTGGCCGTGGGCGGGTTCCGCCATCGGCGGCGAGAGGGCCGCCCTCCTTCAAATCGGTTCGGTCGAACGCCCGGTCCGGGGCTCCGGCACTCCGGAACGGAGCGTCGCAGCGAATTCGACGCAGCGCGCGACAAAAGGTAGATATGGTCGCCGCCCCTGCAACCCCCGCCCGAGGCCCGGGCAGGTTTGACGGTGCCACCTGCTCCCGAGGACCGGCCGGTCGACGTGCCGGTGCGGCCCGCAGCAAGCGAAGCCAGCAATCCGGCGGTCGCGCCCGTCGGCGACCGCCGACAGAGCGGGGGAGGGTCGGGCGGGAATCTTCCCGGCCCCGCCCCTTCCCCGCCCTCGACCCCGAGCTCGGCCGCCGAGTTCCTCGACTCGATCCTGCAGACGAAGAGCGAACTGTTCCGCGGGAGCCGCGAGGTCCTCCGCGACTCCTACGTCCCGAGCCGCCTCCCGCACCGGGAGGAGGAGATCCGCAAGGTCGCCGAGATCCTCGCCCCGGCCCTCCGGGGCGAGCTGCCGTCGAACCTCCTCATCTACGGCAAGATCGGCACGGGCAAGACCGCCGTCGTCGCGCAGGTCCGCCAGGACCTCCAGCGCCGGGTCGGCTCCGACCCGAAGCTCACGTTCATCACGGTGAACTGCGGGAACATCGACACCCCGTACAGCCTGCTCCAGACGATCGGCAACACGATCGCCCCGTCCGAGGCGGACCGGATCCCGACCGGCTGGTCGCTCGACCGCGTCCAGGCGGCGATGCGACGGTCGATGGACGCCCGCGGAGGGACGTTCCTGATCGTGCTTGACGAGATCGACCGGCTCGTCTCGCGGAAGGCGGACAAGGACAACGTGCTCTACACGCTGAGCCAGATCAACACCGAGCTCGAGAACGCCCGCGTGGGCCTGATCGGGATCTCGAACGACCTCAAGTTCACGAGCGAGCTCGACGCGCGCGTCCGCAGCCGGCTCAACGAGGAGAAGATCCTCTTCGACCCGTACAAC
>JASIEC010000075.1 GCA_030046135.1 Thermoplasmata archaeon
CTGAGCTACTCCGGCGAGACGTGGGAGACGCTCGCGAGCTACGAGGCGGCGGGGCGCATCGGCGCGTCGAGGACCGCCGTCACGTCCGGGGGAACGCTCTCGGAGCGGGCGGAGGCCGAGGGGGTCGACGTCGTCCGGATCCCGCCCGGGCTCCCGCCGAGGTCGGCGGTCGGCCACCTGGTCGGCGCGATCCTGGGGCTCCTCGATCCGGCGTTCCCCGAGTCGAACGAGGGGCGGGTCGAGCGGATCGGCGAGCGGGTGAGCGGCCTCTGCGCCTCGTACGCCCGGGCGAACGGCCCGGCGGCGCAGGTCGCCGCGGCGATCGGGGACCGCCTCCCGTACGTCTACGCCGAGAGCTCCCTCGTCGGTCTCGCGCGACGCTGGAAGACTCAGCTCGAGGAGAACGCGAAGCGGCTCGCGGTGTTCGACGAGATCCCCGAGCTCCTCCACAACGCGATCGTCTGCTGGGACGCGATCGGGCGTCGCGAGGCGTCCCGCTACGCCGCCGTCCTGCTCGAGCGCGAGGGGGCGGACGCGATGATCGGACGCAGCACCCGGTATCTCGAGCGGCTCCTCCGGGCGCGGGGCGTCAAGGTGGTCCGGGTCCCGCTTTCCGGCGAGGACCCTCTCGAGTCGATCGTCGGCGGCATCGCGCTCGGGGACTGGGTCAGCCTGTTCGTGTCGCAGGGTCGCGCCGTCGACCCGTACCCGGTCGCCGCCATCGCGCGGCTCAAGGAGACCCTCGGTCGCGCGCCCTCCGCTCGGCCCCGGGCGTAGCCCCCGAGTCGTCGCCCGGCGCCGGGGGAGGGTCTGTTCCGGGGTCCCATATAGGGAGGTCGGCTCCCGCCGGCCATGACCGCGCCCGACCGACCGAGACCGCCTTCGCATCGAACGCTCCGAGGGATCCTTCTGGTCACGGTGGCCGGGCTCGCGGTGGTCGGTCTCATGGCCCCGGGACTTGGCCCGGGAATCGAACCTTCCCTCCCGGGCGCGGCGTCGGCCGGAGCGAGCCACGGGTCGGGGCCGGGAACCGCCGCGCGCGACAGCACGGGCCCAGCCGCCGCCGACCTGGGTCTCGGGGCGAGCGGGGCGGGACCGTCGACGGCGAGCCCACCCGTCGCCGAACTGGGGACGCTCGTGAAGACGATCGTGGTCCCGGCGCATGTCGGACTGCTCCTGGGCGCGCTCGACCCCGCCGCGGGCACGCTGTTCGTCAGCGAGGAGTCGACGGCGTACGTGGCGGTGGTCAGCACCTCCACGAACGCGCTCGTCGCAACAGTCCCGGTGGGAAGCTCGCCGACGGGCGTTGCCTACGTTCCGACCACCGGCGAGGTCTACGTCGCGAACTACAACAGCGGGAACCTCACCGTGATCGCCGGGCAGAACGACACGGTGGTGGGCGACGTGCCGGTCGGCGGGGGGGCGGAGTTCGTCACGTACGACAGCGCGAACGGCTACCTCTACGTCGCCTGCCGCCTCTCGGGGAACGTCACGGTCGTCCGGGCCAGCGACAACACCGTGGTCGGGAACATCTCGCTGCCCGCGGGAGCGCAGCCGATCGGGATCGCGTACGACCCGACGAACGGGCTCGTCTACGCCGTGGATACCACGAACGTCGCCCTCGACGTTCTCAACGGAACGTCGCTCGATCTCACTCTCTCGCTGGGGTCGTCGCCGGAGCCACGAGGGGACGCGTACGACCCGGCGAACGGGCTGCTCTACGTCGCGACGTCGACCGGGCTGAGCATCGTCCATCCCGGCAACGGGAGCGTCGACGAGCTGTCGCTCGGGTTCGAGGCGTACCAGCCGGTGTACGACCCGGCGAACGGGGAGGTCTACGTCGACAACGCCCTCGGGTCCGACGTCGTCGCGGTCCAGGCCGCGTCCGGCGAGGTCGTCGGCAACCTCTCGCTGGGAGCCCTCGCGGGCGACGAGCCCCAGGGCCTCGTCTACGATGCCGCGAACGCCGATCTCTACGCGTTCGACCACGCCTCGAGCAACATCTCCGTCGTCTCGACCGCGCTCGCGATCGGCCCGGTCGCCCCCGCGCTCCGCGGGACCGGCGTGACGGGGATCTCGGCCGGCTCCGCGCCGGCGGGCCCGGAGCCCACGAACGTCACGTACGACCCCGCCGACGGTGACCTCTTCGTCGGCCACTCCACGGGGGATGTCGTCGGGGTGCTCAACGCCTCGACGCTGGCGCCCGTCGCGAACGTGACGGTGGGGCGGGACCCGTTCGATCTCGCCTACGATCCGTCGAACGGGGAGATCTACGTCGCGAACTTTGGGGGCCCCAACGTGACGGTGCTCGACGGCGCGACCCTGCGCGTGGTGGCGAACATCCCCCTTCCCAGCGACGCCGAGAGCGTCGTCTACGACTCGGGCGATGGGGAGGTGTACGTCGCCGACGATCTCAGCGTGGCGGCGATCGATCCGGCGACCAACTCGGTCGTCGCGACGATCCCCGCCCCCTGCCCGTTCGTCCTCAGCTACGACCCCGCGGCCGACGTCGTGGTCGTGGGAGACGGCTGCAACGGCGACCTCACGTTCGTCGCGAGCGGCTCCCACGACCTCCTGGCGCGGACGATCGCGCTCGGCAACACCCTCACCTACGCGTTCGCCTACGACCCCGGGAACGGGGAGCTGTTCGCGGTCAACTCGGCCCCCGTGTACCCCGACGGCACGAACAACGTGACGGTGCTCTCCTGGAACCTCACCGTCGTCGGCAACTTCGCGCTCACCGACCAGTCCGTCGCCGACGGGATCGTCTTCAGCCCGACGAACGGGCTCCTCTACGTCTCGGAGGCCGCGGAGAACTCGGTCGTCGCGCTCAACCTCACGGGCGGGGTCGTCGGGTCGTTCGGGATGACGAGCCCCGCGGGGCTCGGGTACGACAACGCCACCGGGGAGGTCGCCGTGGCCAGCCAGGGAGCGTCCTCTGAGCTCGGCGAGATCGCCACGCTGCTGAACCCCTCGGTCCCGACCACGCCCTCCCTCGACGTGGGCCAGACCCTCGTCCTCTCGGCCCCGGTGCTCTCGCCCGGGACCGGGGACCTCTCGGTCTCGGTGTCCGCGACCGGCGCCGGGGTCGTGGCGTGCACTCCGGACGAGCGCGCCGGTCCGGCGGTCTCGGTCGCCTGCTCGGGTCTCGCCGCCGGGAGCTCGACCGTGACCGTCGTGGTGATCGACTCGCTCGGGAGCTCGGCCAGCACGGCGATCGACGTGACGGTCGAGCCCGAGCTCGGAGCCCCGGTGGTGGGCGCGGGGCCGGCGTCGATGGACCTCGGCCAGGAGACGGACTTCTACGCGTCCGTCGCGGGAGGCTCCGGCGGGACGACGTACGCCTGGACAGGACTTCCTCCCGGCTGCGCCGGCGCGACGGACGTGTTCAGCTGCGTGCCGACGGCCGCGGGGACGTCCTCGGTGTTCGTGACGATGACCGACTCCGACGGGGCTTCGGTCACGGGAGGACCGCTGACCGTCACGGTGTTCGAGGACCCGGCGGCGGTCGTCACCGCCTCCTCCGGCACCGTCGTGCTCGGGCAGTCGCTGACCCTCTCCGCGGAGGTGACGGGCGGCGCGGGCGGCCTGAGCTACCGCTGGACCGGCCTTCCGAGCGGCTGTCAGGCGACCGTGTCGACCTTCACGTGCCAGCCGAACCGGACGGGAACGTACTCGATCTCGGTAACCGTGACCGACGCGAACGGAGGCCGCTCCACCAGCGAGGCGGTCGCGGTCGTCGTCGAGCAGGTGGTCGAGCCGACCCCGACGTCGTCGGCGACGCCCCTTCCCCCGGCGGACACGTACGCGGCGATCGGTCTCGGCGTCCTCGGAGCGGCGCTCGGTGCGGCGGCGCTCGCGCTCGGCCGGCGGGGCCCCCGGAGCTCTGCCCCGGCCCCGCCTTCGGGCCCGTCAGGGGGGCCCCCGGGAACCGGGGTGGGATAGACCGTCGGCGGCCCTGGGACACGAGCCTCCGGCGGGATCGAACGGCGGGGGAGGCCCTCGCTTGGGGGGCCCGCTGCTCGGAAATGGCTAAATTCGAGGCCGGGCCCTGACGGCGCGGGTGCTGAGGTAGCCTAGCTCGGCCAAGGCGCCAGACTCGAGATCTGGTGATGCGTATGCATCGCGGGAGTTCAAAGGGCGACGGGCGGAGCGCGCCCGCACCGGGAAGTCTCCCCCTCAGCGCCTCCCGCGCCAGTGTGCGCGTCACGGTCGACGTGGCCCGCGCCGGGGCCCGGTCCGTGCGCCGCGTGGACGTCCCGCCGGGGACCCTCGTTCGGGAGCTTCTCCATCGCCTCGGGCTCGCCCCGGAGGGGAGCGCGGTGCTGATCGCCGGGACCTCGGTGCCGCTCGATCTCCCCCTCGACGCCCCCGTGACGATCACCGTCGTCCCGACGTTCTCGGGCGGCTGAGCCGGGCTCCCGCTCGGACGGTGCCGTGACGGGGGCAGGCGTTAAGGCGGGTATCTCCGTCTCTAGGGCTTGGGGACGTATCCGCTGGGGATGAACTGCCCGGTCTGCGACCTGTCGATTCCGGCGTCCTCTCGCCACTGCCCGGGGTGCGGCTTCCCCGTCGCGCTCGCGTCGATGAACCTCGCTCCCCTGCCGGCCGACCCCGCCTCCGCGGGCGCCGACGGGGAGCCGGGCCCGGCGCCGCGCACGGTCGCGCGTCCGGTGCCGAACCCGGACGAGGAGGCGAACGCGGTCATCGCGCGAGGGCTCGAGGACCGCATCGGCCTGCTCCGGACCCTGGGCGGCGGGGCGCCCGACGTGACGGGCGCGATGTGCGAGGCGGCCCTCAGCGAAGCGTCGGGCCAGGTCGCGAACGCCGCCCAGATCCTCCGCTCCGCGGAACGACGGCTCGACGAGGAGACGCAGTCGATCCTGCGCCGGCGGCTCGCGTCCGTCGAGTCCCGGGTCCGCGAGCTCGAAGGCCGGGGCCTCCAGCTCGGCGTCACCGACGAGCTCTCGAGGATCTCCGCGACCGAGCGCGCGGCCGATCCGGGCGAGGCGGTCGTCTACCTCCTCGAGGTCGAGCGGCACCTGGGGAGCCTCGAATCGACGTGGGGGGGCCTCGTCGGCCTGCTGGGGGAGATCTCGGCCCTCCGGACCGAGGCGGACCGCCTCGGCATCTCCTACGACACGCTGCCTCCGCGGCTCCTCGCTCTTGACGGGGGCCGGTCCCCGCCCGAGCTCCGGGAGGAGGCGCTCGACGATCTCGTTCAGGAGGCGGCCCAGGGCCTCATGATCCTCCACGACGCGCTTCTCCCCGCGCTCGAGACCGAGCTCGACCGCCACGGTCAGGCGATGCACCGGCTTCCGACCGGGAACGCCCCGTCGGAGGCGGTCCGGCGGCTCCACGAGACCACGCGCCGGCATCTCAAGGACGGACGGCTCTCCGACGCGGCGAAGAGCCTGGTCGACCTGCGCCGCGCGCTCTCCGCGATCGAGTCCCGGCCCGCGGTCCCCGTCCACCGTCCCCCCACGGCCCCCCCGGCCTCCGAGCCGGGCCCGGACCTCCTCCCGGCGCTCGTGAAGAAGGCGCAGGGCCTCGCCGCCCGCGTCCGGGCGCTGCCGCACGACACCGAGCTCTCGCGCTGGGCCGCCGAGCAGATCCGCGAGGCGACCGAGCTTCTCCGCGCGCGCCGCCTCTCCGAGGCGGACGCCGCGCTCAGCCGCCTCATGGCGAGCCTCGCCTCGGCCTCCGCTCGGAGCTGATCGATGCCGAAGGCGTCGTCCCCGTTCCCCGAGCTCCGTCGCCGGCTCGAGGCCGTCGAGGAGGCGGGGCGCGCCCTCCAGGCCGAGGGGCTCCCGTTCCCCACCGTCCAGGCGCGCGAGGCGTTCGACGAGGCGGTCCGCGGCGGCGCCGTCCCCGAGGCGCGCAAGCTGGTGAAGCGCGCGGAGACGCTGCTCGAGCGGAGCCAGAAGGACTGGACCTGGATCCGCGAACTGTTGAAGCGGGTCGACGAGCTCCGGGGCATCGCGGAGTCGATCGGCCTCGACGTCTCGCTCGTCGACGCGCGCGTCGGGAACCCGCGCGCCCAGCTGATGAGCGAGCCGCTCAGCGCCGGGTCGCTCGAGCGGAGCGCGGCCGCCGCCTCGCTCGCCCTCGCGGTGCTCAACGACCTCGTGCCGAAGTACTGCGTGCAGCAGGCGCAGAAGCTCGGGGCCTCGATCCGCGCCGCGCGGAACCGGGGCGAGGACGTCGGCGAGTCCGTCGTGGCGTTCTCCACGCTCATCCGCTCCCTCCAGGACGACCACCTGCCGTCGATCGCCGAGCGGCTCGTGGAGGCCCGCCACTCGGTCGCCCGCATCCCGAGGGCCCCGGCGCTCCCGTCGATGTCCCCCGAGGAGGAGGAGGAGATCCTGCTCGAAGCGCGCAACCTCGCGCGCCGCCTCCACCGGATCCGCTCGAAGGCCCGCGACGCGACGGGCGCGGTCCGGCTCATGACCCACGTCCGGGCGGTGCTCACCGAGCGGCGGTACGGCAGCCCCGAGGAGGAGATCGAGGCGCTCTGGTCGGAGGTCGACCGGCTGGCGGAGGAGAAGCGGCTCGCCGCCGCGCCGCCGGTGCTCGGCGTCGACGAGGGGGAGGCTTCGCCCGAGGAGTACGTCTCCGCCCCGGGGGAGGGGACCGGGGGGACGGACGGCACGGCCGCCGGCACGGAGGCTCGGGCGGCTTCGACCCTCTCGGCGCCGGAGTCCGCCGCCTCGCCGGCTGGCTCGGACGGCCCCGTCGGCGCCGGGCCGACGACGGCGTCGTCCCCGGCCGCTTCGGCGACTCCGGTTCCCCCGGCGCCCGCGGTCGCCGTCCCTCCCGTGCCTCCGCCCCGGCTCGACTACGAGCCGGGCGAGGGCCCGTTCCCCGGACCGGCGGCGCCGAAGCCGCCGGCGCGCAGCCCGATCTTCGCGAGCTATCTGCCTCCCGAATCCGAACTGCTCGCCCCTCCGGACGGTAGCCGGCCCGGAGCGAAGGGCTCCGAGCTTCGGAGACGGTCCTCCCGGCACCGTCAGTAACGCTTTAATACATATCGCAAGTCGTTTATACCACTTGTCGCGGGGGCCGGCCCGTTCGGACGCGAGAGACGTGGGCAACGTCGTGGCCGTCACCCCGAGCGGATTCGTGACCGTGCGAGCCTCCGGACCGGAACCTGTCGCCGAGGGGACGAACGTGACGGACGCGACCGGCGCTCTTCGGGGCCGGGTCTCCCGGGTCTTCGGGCCCGTGGCGCGGCCGTACCTTTCCGTGAGACCCCGCCGAGCACCCGCGCCCGCGGAGGCCGTCGGCCTCCTGGGCCAGCCGCTCCTCCGGGAGTGAGCCCGGGCCGGGTCGCGATGGCGGACAACGCATCGGCCGGCGAGCCGAGACCGTCGCCGCGGCCCGAGGACCTCGCGGCGTCCACGCGCTGCACGAACTGCGGCTCGACGCACCTCACCCGCGACTACGAGCGGGGGGAGCTCGTCTGCGACGAGTGCGGGCTCGTGCTCGAGGATTCGATCATCGACCAGGGGCCCGACTGGAGGGCGTTCGACGCCGAGCAGGGGGAGCGCCGCGCCCGGGCGGGCGCCCCGACGACGCTCACGATCCACGACAAGGGGCTCTCGACCGAGATCGGCTGGAAGAACCGCGACCCGTACGGCAAGTCGATCCCGACGCGCAACCGGGCCCAGCTCTACCGGCTCCGGAAGTGGCAGAGGAGGATCCGCGTCTCCAACGCGACGGAGCGCAACCTCGCCTTCGCGCTCGCCGAGCTCGACCGGATCGCCTCGGGGATGGCGCTTCCGCGGAACGTCCGCGAGACCGCCGCGATGATCTACCGCAAGGCGGTCGGGCGCAACCTCATCCGGGGGCGCTCGATCGAGGGGGTCGTCGCCGCCTCCCTCTACGGGAGCTGCCGGCAGTGCAACGTGCCCCGCACGCTCGACGAGATCGCGTCGAAGTCCCGGATCGGCCGCAAGGAGATCGGGCGGACGTACCGGTTCATGACCCGCGAGCTCCACCTGCGCCTCATGCCGACCCGGCCGCAGGACTACATCCAGCGGTTCTGCTCCGAGCTCAAGCTGAAGGGTGAGATTCAGTCGCGGGCGAACGAGATCCTGAAGGAGGCGACGGAGCGGGAGCTCACGAGCGGCCGCGGGCCGACGGGCGTCGCCGCCGCCGCGATCTACATCGCGAGCGTCCAGTCCGGCGAGCGGCGGACCCAGCGGGAGGTCGCCGAGGTCGCGGGCGTCACCGAGGTCACGATCCGGAACCGCTACAAGGAGCTCACGGAGAAGCTCAACCTCCGCGTGCTGCTGTAGCGCGCGAGAGCGACGATCGCGCGCCGTCCGGGCCTACCCGGGGGCGTTCTTCCGGACGTGTCGCAGGACGAACTCGTTGCCGTCCGGATCGGCGAAGACGCCGAGGGTGACGGTGCCGATCGGGGTGGGGAACGTCCGGGGCTCGCCGACGATCGTCCCCCCGCGCCGGCGGATCTCGGCGCACGCCGCGGCCGGGTCCTTGTGCGAGAAGACGATCCCCGAGACCGTTCCCGGCGGCCGCCCTCCCTCGTCCTCCCCCTGGATGTGCATCGTGAGCAGCGTCGTGGTGCCGGGGATCGCAAAGGCGGCGCGCGACGCGGCCGCGTTGAAGCTGACCTCCTGGAGCCCGAGGACGTCCGAGTAGAACGTTCGCGCCCGCTCGATCTCCGCCACGTGCACCGTCACCGCCTCCATACCCTCGATCATCGACTCCATCGTTTGCCCCCCCGGAAGGACCGACTCCCTCGCCAGGGATAACGAACGACCCGTCGGACCGGGAGCCGCCACGGTCCCCTACGCGCCCCGGCCCGGCCGTCGGCGCCACAGGAGTCCGGCGGTGACCGCAACTCCGGCCGCGACGACCCCGCCGACGATCGCGGCGAGGAGGTAGGGGTCCAGGTGGGCGGGGCCGGGCCCCGACGCCCGGAC
>JASIEC010000076.1 GCA_030046135.1 Thermoplasmata archaeon
TCGTACCGGCTTGTCGCGTCCGGGTCCCTGGCGCCCCTCACGTTCGAGGATCGCGCCGGCTGGGAGATCCTGCAGCATTCGTCCGCGCACCTGGTCGCGAAGGCGGTCGTGGAGACGATCCCCGACGCCCTCCCGACCGTCGGCCCGCCGACGGAGGAGGGGTTCTACTACGATTTCGACGTCCGGCCGTTCACCCCCACCGACCTCGACGCGATCGGGAAGGCGATGCGGCGCTCGATCGCCGCCCGGGAGCCGTTCGCGCGGCGGGAGGTCGCTCGCGAGGATGCGGAGCGACTGTTCGCGAAGAACCCGCACAAGCTTCGCTACATCGCCGAGATCCCGCCCGGAGATCCGGTCTCCGTGTACGACACGGGCTCGTTCGCGGACCTCTGCCGGGGCCCGCACGTGCCCAGCACCCACTGGCTCGAGGGGGTCCACCTGCTCGGGTTCTCGGCGATCGAGGCGGACGCTTCCACGGGGAGCCGCCCGTTGCAGCGGATCCGAGGGGTGGGATTCCCGACCCGGGCCGAGCTGGACCAGTACCTCAAGCTGCGGACCGAGGCGGCGGCCCGGGACCACCGGGTGATCGGGCCCCGCCAGGAGCTGTTCTACTTCGCCGAGCAGGCGCCGGGGTTCCCGTTCTGGCTCCCGAACGGGATGACGATCGTCCGCGAGCTCGAGCGGTTCGTGACGGAGCACCTCAGGAAGGCCGGGTACGTCGAGATCCGTACCCCGCTCCTGTTCGCCCGGTCCGTCTACGAGACGAGCGGGCACTGGGACCACTACCGGGAGAACATGTTCGTCTCCAAGGTCGACGACCAGGAGTTCGGCTGGAAGCCGATGAACTGCCCCGGGGCGATGCTGATCTTCGGCTCGAGGTCCCGGAGCTACCGGGAGCTCCCGCTCCGGCTCGCCGAGTTCGCGCCCCTCCATCGCCTCGAGGCGAGCGGCACCCTGCACGGCCTCCTTCGGGTCCGCGAGCTCGTGCAGGACGACGCGCACGTCTTCGTGGCCGAGGACCAGATCGAGCCCGAGCTCCTCACCCTCCTCGCCTGGATCCGCGAGGCGTGCACGACGTTCGGCCTCGCCTGGTCGTACGAGCTGTCGACCCGGCCCGCGACGTTCCTCGGGGAGTCGTCGGACTGGGACCGCGCGGAGGGGGTCCTGGCGGCCGCGCTCAGGGCGTCCGGCTCCGAGTTCCGGACCTCGGCGGGCGAGGGGGCGTTCTACGCCCCGAAGATCGACATCCACCTCAAGGACAGTCTCGGGCGGCGCTGGCAGACCGGGACGATCCAGCTCGACTTCCAGATGCCCCGGCGTTTCCACCTCGAGTACCAGGGGGCCGACGGGCAGCTCCACACGCCCGCGGTGATCCATCGCACGATCCTCGGGACCTGGGAGCGGTTCACGGGGATCCTGATCGAGCATTTCGGCGGTCGGTGGCCCCCGTGGCTCGCCCCGATCCAGGTCCGGGTCCTCCCGGTGACCGAGCGGCACGCTCCGGCGGCCGACGCGGCCGTCGGCGAGCTCCGGGCGGGCGGGCTTCGCGTCGAGGTCGCGGGCGCCGAGGAGACCCTGCCGAAGCGGATCCGCACCGCCGAGCTCGACCGGGTCCCGTACGTCGCCGTCGTGGGGGACCGCGAGGTCGCCGACGGCACCCTGTCGATCCGGATCCGGGGGACCCGCGAGACGCGGACCGTCTCGCGCGCCGAATTCCTCGAGAGCGCCCGGGAGAGGATCCGGCGGAGAGAGCTCACCCCCTGAGCCGCCGGCGGCCGATCGGGTGGGGGCCCCGCTTAGAGGTGGCCGCGCCGGGTCTTGCGGATCTCCATCATCGCGGCGAGATAGACGTCGTCGACGGCCGCGGTCGTCAGATTGTGCTCCGAGCGGAGGTGGTCCCGGAGTCGGAGGATCTCGATCGAGCGCCCGCAGCGGACGCACGCCACCTTGTTGCGTCGGTGGCTAGGATCCCTCGACTCGTGGAACTCGGGGATCTCCATCGGCGGACCCTCTCGGCGCTCCGTCCCCAAATACCATTTCCTTGACACGTCCGCAGGCCGCAGGGACGCCGCCGAGAAAGAGTTAAGAGCGACGTCCGAGAGAGCCGCCGACTCGGAGGGACGCGTGTCGATCACCACCGGTCAGCTCGAGCTCCTGATCTTTCTGAGCTCGATCCTTGCGCTCGCGTATGCGGGCGTCCAGACGGCGCTCGTCCTCCGGACGGACGACGGTGACGAGAAGATGCGTTCCATCGCCTCCGCGATCCGGGAGGGGGCGATCGCCTTCCTCCGGCGCGAGTACACCGCGGTGTTCGTCGTCGCGGTCGTCCTCGCGGTCGTGATCGCCTTCGCGTTCGGCATCACATCGACCGGCCCCCGCCTCGCGGTCGGCTTCCTCTTCGGGGCCGCCGGGAGCGCGCTCGCGGGCGCGGTGGGGATGCTTGTGAGCGTCCGCGCGAACGTTCGGACCGCCGCGCTCGCCCGGAGCGGCGACCTCGGCCGGACGATGCGCTACGCGTTCCAGGGCGGGAGCGTCACGGGCCTGTCGGTCGCGGGCCTCGCCCTCCTCGAGCTCATCGGCTTCTACGTCGCCTTCGGCGGGAACGTCGTGGCGATGGTCGGGCTCCTCTTCGGGGCCTCGCTGATGAGCCTCTTCGCCCGCGTCGGCGGAGGGATTTTCACCAAGGGGGCCGACGTCGGCGCCGACCTCGTGGGGAAGCTCGAGGCCGGGATTCCCGAGGACGACCCCCGCAACCCCGGGGTGATCGCCGACAACGTGGGCGACAACGTCGGGGACTGCGCCGGGATGGCGGCCGACCTCTTCGAGACGTACGTCGTGACGGCGGTGAGCGCGATGCTCCTCGCCTACCTCATCGGCCAGCCCGGGCTCCTCCCGAGCTTCGCCAGCCGGTTCCCGAACGCGATCCTCTACCCGCTCGTGATCAGCGCGTGGGCGATCGTGGCGACGCTCGTCGGCACCGTCCTCGTCCGGATGCGGGCGGGCGGTACGATCATGGGAGCCCTCTACCAGGGCCTCGCCGGCACGACGGCGGTCGGGATCGCCGGGCTCTACGTGCTCGACCGGCTCCTCATGAACGGCAACCCGGGGTTCTTCGTCGCCACCGCCGCCGGCCTCCTCGTCATGATCTTCATCGTCGTCTTCACCGACTACTACACGAGCGCGAAGTACTCCCCGGTCCACCGGATCGCGGACGCGAGCCAGGCGGGGGCGGGGCCGAACGTCATCACCGGTCTCTCGGTCGGCCTGGAGGCGGTGTTCGCGTCCGGGATCGTCATCGTCGCCGCGACGCTCGTGAGCTACCTCGCGGCGGGATGGACGGGGTGGAAGAGCGCGCCGAACACCGAGCTGGGGCTCTACGGGATCGGCCTCGCGGCCGCCAGCATGCTCGCGGTCACCGGGATGATCATCTCGATCGACGCGTTCGGCCCGATCACCGACAACGCGGGCGGCATTGCCGAGATGGCGGGGCTGCCCCCCGAGGCGCGCGCGGTGACCGACCCGCTCGACGCGGTCGGCAACACGACGAAGGCGGTGACGAAGGGCTACGCGATCGGCTCGGCGGTCCTGGCGGCGCTCGCCCTCTTCGCGGCCTACACGTTCGCGGTGGCGCAGAAGGCCGGGATCTCCTGGGCCGGCTTCACGGGGCACCTCACGATCGACAATCCGCTCGTCGTCGCGGGCCTGATCATCGGCGCGATCCTTCCGTTCTTCTTCACGTCGTTCCTGATGAACGCGGTGGGCGTGGCCGCCCAGGCCGTCGTCTTCGAGGTCCGCCGCCAGTTCAAGGAGATCCCCGGGATCCTCGCGGGGACGGGGAAGCCCCAGTACGGCACCTGCGTCGACCTCGTGACGAAGACCGCGCTCCGGGAGCTCGCCGTCCCCGCGATCATCGGGGTCGCGACCCCCCTCGCGGTCGGCTTCCTCCTCGGGCCCGTGGCCCTCGCGGGGTTGATCCTCGGGGTGATCCTCTCGGGGTTCCCGCTCGCGGTCATGATGACCACGGGGGGCGGCGCCTGGGACAACGGGAAGAAGTACATCGAGAGCGGGAACTACGGGGGCAAGCACTCCGACGCCCACAAGGCAGCGGTCGTCGGCGACACGGTGGGCGACGCGACGAAGGA
>JASIEC010000077.1 GCA_030046135.1 Thermoplasmata archaeon
GCGGAGCGTCCGAACGAGCCGGAGCGGCTGCTCGAGCGGTTCGCGCTCGAGGCCGATCCCACGGCGTACCCCCGGCCCGTCGGCCCGGCGCTGCTCGACCGGCTGGGGATCGCTCCCGAGGAGCGGGCCGCGGTGCCGGAGTCCGCGTGGGAGGGGCTCGTCCTCGAGAGGGTCGCGCTCGTCGACCTCAGCGCCCCGGCCGACCGGGACGTGCCCCGAAAGGATTAACCCCGGGGTCCCGTCCTTCGAGAGCGAGGGACGGCGAGCAGGTGTAATCTAGCGGTAGGATGTCAGCCCTCCAAGCTGACCACCCGGGTTCGAAACGGCCGGGCGGCTCCGCCCGACGCGAATCTCCCGGCACCTGCATCCCGTCCCTCCCCGCGGGGGAGGCGGTTCCCTTAATCGGCCCGGTCGCGCTCGGGCCTCGCGCGCTGAGGTAGCCTAGTCCGGCAAGGCGCCAGCCTTGAAAGCTGGTGGCGGCAACGCCACGGGAGTTCAAATCTCCCCCTCAGCGGCCGGGCCCGTCCGGGCGACCTTCGGGAGGATTCGCCGCCTTGGTTCGGCGAGGCGTCCCGGCCCGGGAGGTGGATTATTAGCGCTCCTCCCGCTCGCGGCGCGGGCCGATGTCCGACGCGAGCCCCACGACGCCGCTGCTCGAGCAGTACGAAGGGGTGAAGGCCCGCTACCCGGGGCATCTCGTCCTGTTCCGCGTCGGCGATTTCTACGAGACGTTCGGGGACGACGCGCGCCTCCTCGCCCGGGAGCTCGACGTCGTCCTCACCGCGCGGGCCCCGGACACCCGGGGGGAGCGGACCCCGATGGCGGGGGTCCCGCACCATGCGGTCGAGACGTACCTCGGTCGACTCGTGCGGCGCGGCTACAAGGTCGCGCTCTGCGACCAGGTCGAGGACGCCCGGTTCGCGAAGGGTCTCGTCCGGCGCGAGGTGACCCGGGTCGTCACTCCCGGCACGGTCGTCGAGGACCGGATCCTCGGGGGACCCGACCACAGCTTCCTCGCCTGCGCGGTCCTCCCGGCCGACGGCGCCGGGGCGTACTCGGTCGTGGACGTCACGACGGGCGAGTGGATCCGGGGCGACGGTGACGGGCCCGGGGTCGAAGGAATGGTCGGGGGCCTCGCTCCGTACCAGCCGCGCGAGATCCTCTGGACCGCCGCCCCCGGGCCTCGCGCGTCGCTCGCCGCCGCCCTCGGGCGGGAGTTCCCCGGGGCCCGGATCGAAGAGGCCCCCGCCGCGATGGTTCCGGAGGAGCTCCCCGCCCCCCTCCGCCCGCCCGGGAACGTTCGGGGACCGGTCGCAGAGGCGGACCTCCGTCTCGCCGCGTACCTTCGCGTGACACAGCCGCGACTTCTCCCGCACCTCGAAGTGGTGGAAGCCGCCGGAGGGGGCCGGCGGTTGACGCTCGACGCGAAGACCCTGCGGCACCTCGAGATCACCCGGCCGATGAACCCCGACGACGCCCGGGGGACGACGCTCCGGGACGTGTGGGACGAGACGGTCACCGCCGCCGGACGACGGACCCTCTCGCTCTGGCTGACGAATCCGTTGGTCGATCTCGCCGCGATCGAGGCCCGGCTCGACGCGGTCGCGGAGCTCGTCGGCCGGGGCGCGTCGCTGGAGTCCCTCCGCGCGCGGCTCCGCCCGATCGCGGATCTCGCTCGGATCGCGACCCGGGTCGCGGGGCGCAGGGTCCGGCCCGACGAGCTGATCGCTCTTCGGGCGAGCCTCGAGGCGGTCGACGCGCTTCACGGGGCTCTCGAGCAGGGCGAGCTCTCGGGCAGCCTGTCGATCGTCCTCCCGTCGCTCGGCGCCCCCTCCGGACTCGTCGATCGGCTGCGCTCCGCGCTGCCCGACGAGATCGCCCCGGGCGCCGAGCCCTCCGAGTTGTTCCGAACGGGCCACGCCGCGGACCTGGACCGGTTCCGCGCCGAGGAGAGAGCGGCGCTCGACGCCCTGACCGCTCTCGAACGGAGCGAGCAAGAGTCGACCGGGATCAAGGCGCTCCGGATCGGGTACAACCAGGTGTTCGGGTACTACTTCGAGGTGACCCGCCCCCACCTCGCGCGGGTCCCTGCCCGGTTCCGTCGGAAGCAGACCGTCGCCCAGGCGGAGCGGTTCGTCACCGAGGAGCTCGAGGCGATCGAGCGTCGGATCTCGGGGGCGCGGCTCGACGCGCGGGCGGCCGGCGAGGCCCGCTGGGAGGAGCTCCTCCTCGAGATCGACCGGCACGTCGGCGCGATCCACCGGGTCGCGCGAGCCGTGGGGACCCTCGACGCGCTCGCCTCGTTCGCCCACCTCGCGCAGGCCCGCGGGCTCGTCCGGCCCGTCGTCGACGCCTCGACCGCCCTCGTGATCCGGGACGGCCGCCACCCGGTCCTTGATCGCATGCTCGGCGAGCGGTTCGTTCCCAACGACGTGGAGCTCGACGGGGCCGACCGCCGACTGCTCGTCCTCACGGGACCGAACATGTCGGGGAAGTCGACGTACATGCGACAGGTCGGTCTCCTCGTCGTCCTCGCCCAGGCCGGCTCGTTCGTCCCGGCCCGGTTCGCCCGGATCGGCCGGGTGACCCGCCTGTTCACGAGGATGGGGTTCACGGACGAGATCGGCCGCGGGAAGTCGAGCTTCATGGTCGAGATGACGGAGGTCGCCGAGATCCTTCGGGCCGCCGACGAGCGCTCGCTCGTCCTCCTCGACGAGGTCGGGCGAGGGACGAGCACGTTCGACGGCCTCGCGATCGCGTGGGCGACCCTGCGCCACCTGCACGACGGACCGCGGTGCCGATCGGTCGTCGCGACGCACTACCACCAGCTCACGGAGCTCGTCGGGGGCCTGCCGGCGGCGCGCAACGCGCACCTCGCCGTCGAGGAGCGGCCCGAGGGGATCGTCTTCCTCCACCGCCTCGTCCCCGGCGCCACCGATCGCAGCTACGGGATCCACGTCGCCCGGCTCGCCGGGGTCCCCGAGGAGGTGCTCCGGGAGGCGGAACGGCTCCTCCGCAAGCTGGAGGCAGAGGGGGTCGGGCTCGACCGTCCTCCCCGGAGCCGGGCGGCTCGTCGGGAGCCGAAGTACACGCAGGCGGTGCTCGTCGCGTCGGCCGCTCCCCCGGCCGAGCCGCTCCTCGAGGAGCTTGTGGAGCTCCCCACCGAGAGGCTCACCCCCG
>JASIEC010000078.1 GCA_030046135.1 Thermoplasmata archaeon
TATCTCGCGGGGTGCTCGATCTCGACGATCGGCTGGGACGGGACGACGCTCTACCACTACTCGCACCTCACCGCGGTGCGGCCCGAGTACCAGAACCACCGCGTCGGCTACGGGCTGAAGACGTTCCAGAGAGACGAGGTCCTCGCGCTCGGCCTCGGAGAGATCCGGTGGGCGTTCGACCCGCTCGTCAGCCGGGCGGCCTGGCTGTCGATCGGTCGGCTCGGCGCCGTCCCGGACCGCTACCTCCCGCACTACTTCGGCCGGGCCGACGACGCGGCGGGGTCGGGGATTGAGACCGACCGCCTCCGGGTCCGCTGGCCGATCGGGGACGCCGGGGTGGCGCGGCGGCTCGAAGGGACGCGGCCCACCGCGGAGGAGCTCGTCGCGCGCTGGCGGAGCTCCCCTCCGCTCGTCGAGACCGACCCGGGCGAGAGCGGCCTGCGTCTCCCGACGGCGGTCGCCGAACCCGCGGGCCCGTCGGCGACTCTCGAGATCCCGTTCGATCTCGCCTCCGTTCGAACCCACGAAGCCGGTTCGACGCGTCGGTGGCGCCACGCGGTGCGGGACGCGTTCCGAGGTGCGTTCGACCGGGGGTACGTCGTCGACGAGTTCGCCGTCCTCGCGCCCGAGCACGAGCGCCGGGCGTTCTACTTCCTGTCCGCCCGCTCCTCGCCGGCGGGTTAACCCGGCGTCCCCGGGAGGGATTATCGGTCCCCGGAGGCTCTAGGGGAACGGGTCCCGGGCGATGCTTCCGAGCGGTCCCACGCGCCTCGCATCCCCCCTCCTGCTCGTCCTCATCGCGGTCGGGATCGCGATCGGGGCGGCGGCCGTTCTCGTCGCGGGCCCGTCCCCCGTCCTGCCGCCGGCGCCCTCGGTCGGGGGCCAGCTGGAGATCCACCTCCCGCTCGCGGTGGTCGGGTTGCTCTGCCTCGCCCCGATCATCGTCGGGTTCGTCGGGATCCTCTACCGCCGGTCGATCCGGGGATCGGTGCTGCTCCCGGGACGGTTGATCGCCCTCGCGCTCGTGATGCTCATGCTGCTGCTCCTGTTCATCCTCGTGACCCGAGGCGGCGGCGGGTCCGGCACGATCTCGTACGTCAGCGGTACGCCGCCGGTCAACAACACGACCGCCCCGAACAACACGACCCCGGTCGGGACGACCGGCGGCTCGACGATTGTGGGGTGGACGATCCCTAGCGTGGGGCTCTGGCTCGGCGTTGTCGCAGTGGCCGTCGTCTCGGTCGCGGTCGTCGCCGTCGCGCTCGCCGCCCGCCGGCCGGCTCCCGCGGCCCGGCGGACCCTCACCGCGACCGAGCTCTCCGAGACCCGGGACGCGCTCGAAGCGGCGGCTGCCGCCCTCGACCGGGGGGACGACCCCCGGGCCACGATCTTGCGGCTCTACGGGGATCTGCTCTCGCAGGTCGGCCCGCTCGCGGGCGACCTGGCGCCGTGGACCCCCGAGGAGATCCGCACCGCGCGGCTCGCCGGGCTCGGGCTCTCGGGTCCCGCGCTGACGACGCTCACGCGCCTCTTCGAGGAGGCGCGCTACTCGTCGCACCCGATGGGCCCCGACACCGCCCGTCGGGCGAGCGAGGCGATCCGGATCGTCGAGCAGCAGTTGGTGAGACCCGCGAGCGCGTCGTGAGGTTCCCCGAGTCGGCGGCCCTCGGGGCCGCGGCGCTCGTGCTCGCCGGCCTCGCCGTCCTCGCCGGGCCGGACTACGGCTTGGTGGTCCCCTTCGCGGCTGCGGCGGTCGCGGCCGCCGCCGTCGCGCTCGTCCCGATCCTTCTCGAGGACCGCGGCCCGCTCCGACCGGCGGACGAGCGGCCCCGGGACCGGCCCCGAGGGATCCGGGCGTGGCTCCGGTCGGGCACGGTCGGCCGCGAGGAGATTGTGCTGCTGCTCGACCGGCTCGATCGGTCCGGGCCGCGACCGGACCTGCCGTCCCGTCCTCCTCTCGAGGTCGCCCGTCTCGTCGCCCTCCCCGACGACGATTTCCGGGCGTACGTGGCGCGGCGCATGGACGAGATCGAGGCCGGCTCGTGAGCAGCCCCGGCACGCCCGTTCCCCCGGTGCGGTGGCGGCCCGCTTCTTACGCCCTCCTCACGACCGGGGCGATCCTCCTCGTCGCCGGCCTCGCCCTGCGGAATCCGGTCCCCCTCTTCGTGGCTCTTCCGCTCCTCGTCGCGCCGGTCGCCGCCGCGTTCGTCGGCGAGCGGCGCTGGGCGGCGGCCGACCTCGTCTGGGCAGCCGAGGGGGCCGGGCCCACGGTCGAACTCACCGGGTCCGTCGACTTCGGGCCCGGGGGGGACCCCGCCGGGGTGGAGCTTCGCTTCGCCCCGCCCGACGGCTTCGTCCCGACCGGCCCGCTCCGCCTCGAGCCCGGCGACGGCACGCTCGCCTTCCACGCCACGTGGTCGGTCCGGGAGCCGACGATCGCGGTCCTCTCGCCCCCGCTCGTTCTCTGGCGCGACCCGCTCTCCCTTGTCGAGCGCGTGGTCCCGGGACGGCGCCCCGAGCTCGCGATCGAGCGCTATCCGCCGGACCTGCTCCGCCTCCGGGCGGTCCGGCTCGACCGGACCCGGGCGGTCCCCGGCGAGACCCGCTCGAGGCGGCGGGGCCCCCAGGGGGAGTTCTTCGGCCTGCGGGAGGCGTTCGGCGCGGACTCGACGCGCCAGATCAACTGGCGCGCGACCGCGCGGACCGGCCGCTGGCTCGTGAACGAGTTCGAGCTCGACCTCACGGGGGACCTCCTCCTCCTGCTCGACGCACGCCCGACGCCGCTCGGGCCGTGGGTCGACGATCGACTGCTCTCGATCGGCCGGGCGGCGGCGCTCGGGATCACGACCGCGTTCCTGCGGGAGAAGTCGAGGGTGGGCTACGCTTCCTACGGGGAGTTCGTCGAATCGGTCGTGCCGCTCTCCTCCGGCCGGACCCAGAAGGTCCGGGTCCGCGAGGCGATCGTGGCCACGCGGCGCTCGGCCACCCCCGGCCCGGGCGAGCGGTGCGCGGTCGGCCTCCGCCGGTTCTTTCCGCCCGGGATTACCACCCTTGTGATCTCCCCCGGCGGGGGCGATCCCCTCGCCGACATCGCGCCGTATCTCCGACGGCAGGGGTGGCCCTCGGTGACGCTGAGTCCGTCGCCGCTCGCCCTCCGGACCCCGGGGACGACGCTGCCCCCCGAGGACGAGCGGATCGCGGCCCGCCTGGAGCGGCTCGATCGGCGGGAGCGGCTCTCCCGGCTCTGGGTGCATTGCCCCGTCGTCGACTGGGACGACCTCTGGTCGCTCGAGGGGCTCTCGCTCCTCTTCCGTCGGCCGGCCCGGAGGCGGGGGCTGTGAGCGGAGCCCCTCCGCCGGGGGGTCGAACGATCTCGTCGATCGGGTCCACCGCCCTGCTGGCGTCGTCCCTCGCCCTCTTCGGACTGCTCACGAGCGTGCCCGCGCTCCTCGGCCCCGCCCTCGGGGTGGCGGCCCCTCTCGTCGCCGGATGGCTCCGCGGCCGGAGGAACCTCGCCGTCCGGTCGGTCGCGATCTCGATCCCCCTCGGCGTGCTCGTCGTCCTGGCGATCGCCTCTCCGCCCGTGCCGACGTCCGAGCTCGTCGGCGGTTTCGCCTCGCTCGCGTTCCTCTTCTGGATGGCGGACGACCCGCTGCGGGCCCCCGGAGGGGCCCGGCGGGCTGCGCCGACGATCGCCGTGATCGGTCTCGTCTTCGCGGTCGCCCTCACCCTCGGCCTCGGGCTCCCGTCGATCCGCTACGAGCTCGGGGTCGCCGGGGTCCTCGCCGCCGTCGCGCTCCTCGCCGTGGGGGCGGCGCTGGCGCATTCGAGCGCGCCCCCCGCCGGGGCGGCCGCAACCGATTAGGGGGCCCGGGACCTGCCCCCGGCGGCGGGGCCTTCGGGCCCGGCCCGAGCACCGACGAAGGGTCCCTCCCAACTCAACGCGGACGGGTCGTCCGCCGAGGATGACGCGAGGACAACCCCGGTGTCCGACACCCCCGGCCGGGGTCAGACCGCCGAGAGGGCGTCCGCCTC
>JASIEC010000079.1 GCA_030046135.1 Thermoplasmata archaeon
TCGACCGTGCGGGACGCGGCGGTCGTCGAGAAGCTGTCCAGGGGGACCAGGCCCGCTCCCTCCACACTGACGCCCCACGGCCCGGCCCCGGCGAGGAGGCCGTCCTCGCTGAACGTCACGTTGTACAGGGACACGTTGATGAGCGGGTCGTAGTCCCCGCCCGGGTAGATGTACGAGCTGTCGTAGTACTCGGGCCCGTAGATCGAGGCGAGGACCGTCGTCGCGTTCTCATCGTACGGCAGTACTCCGTAGGGGTTCACCGCGCCGTTGAACACGTTGTCCGCGCTCCCGTAGTCCCACCAGACGTTGCCGCCCTGCGAACGCGTCCCGAGGATGCTCCCCGAGAGCGGAACGAGCGGGAAGCCGGGGGCGTAGTGAACGTCCGAGGCGGGCTGAGGGGTGATGTTCCAGCGGTTCGTGAAGAACTGGGCCATCCCCGAGTAGAGATTGAGCGGGAGCTGCCAGGCGGTGGTCGGCGTGGAGAACTCGTTGTTGTAGATCGTGTCGTTCGACTCCGCGACTTCGAGCCCCAGCTCGTCCGACGAGGGGGCCAACGCCTCTCCCGAGCTCGGGAGGTCGATGCGCCCGAGGAACGAGTTGCCCCAGACGGTGTTGTTCCCGCCCCCGATCGCCCCCGGCGCGAACGGCGAACCTCCGCTGTAGAGCAGAAGCGCCCCGGCCGCGGTCTCGAAGCTCGACCCGGCGACGAGGTTGTTCGAGGACTCGTAGAAGATCACGTCGAATGTGTTGAAGCCGGTGGGGAGCCACGCGCTCTTCGCGAACCATCCGTCGCTCCCGAGGGAGCGACCGTTCACGAGAGCCACGTTCGACACGTTCACAAACCAGAACTGCAGGTCGTTGACCGGCGGGAGCGAGGCTCCCGAGCCCTCGGTCGTGTTCGTCGTCGTCGCGAAGCTGGCCGGCTGATCCAGCTCGACCGACGCGTTCGTCCCCCAAAGGAACACTCCGGGGAAGACCGGGAACGAGTAGCCGTTGTAGAGACCGAAGAGCGGAGAGAGATCGGCGGGCTGGGTGTTGACCAGGACGTACGGATCCGTTGGAGTTCCGATCCCACCGCTCGAGAGGGCGGCTAGCTGGGTGTTCGTCCAGGCCCAGAGGGGCGTGTAGATCCCGAGGGTCGCGTTGGAGGTGAGATCGACCCCGACCCCGTCAGAACCGGTCAAGGTGACGTTCACGATCGTCGGCTCGAAGTCGCTGAGCCCGACGAGCAGTCTGTAGCTTCCGGGCGCGAGGTAGAGCGTGGAGGTGAAGACGGTCGGCGCGTAGACCAGGGCGGCGACGGTGAAGTTCGCCGCGAAGCCCACCGGGGTCACGAAGACAAAGGCGTTCGACGGGCTCAGGTCGACGAACAGGGGATACGACCCTTCGGGCCCGGAGGCGTTCCACAGACCCGAGAGGATCGACGGGCCCGTCGTGAGCTCGCCGTACGTGGCGGCCCCGTCCGGACCTCCCGGCGAGTCGCTCCACGCGACGTACCCGCCCGTCGACGTCTCGCCCGTCTCTCCGCCGTAGTTGTAGGCGGAGGGGATCGAGCGGTAGGTGGCGCCCGCGAGGTAGGAGAGCCCGAGGGTCGCATCGGCCTCGAACAGGTCCGCCTGGCTCCCGTCGCCCGGCCCGCCCAGGACGAACTCGAAGTCGTTCGTGAGACCGACCGGGTTGTACGCCTCGCCGTTCGCGGTGAAGTTCGACGGAGTGGCGAGGGCCAGCCCGCCGGTCCGGAACGAGTTGAAGACGACGTCGTCGTAGGCGAGGTGGAAGCTCTCGGACGAGTCGTTCAGACTGACCGCGAATTTCACGGCGTCACGACCGTCGACGAGCGTCGAGTTGAGGAAGAGCGTGAGGTTGAACGGGTAGGAGATCGGGCTCGAAAGGTTGTCCTCGGCGTAGTAGAAGCCGAGGAGCGGGTAGAGGCCCGTCCCGAGGGGCCCGTGGCTGTAGATCGTGCTCGCGGGCATCCCGGCCTCGGGCGCGGAGAAGTTCCAGACGTTCGTGATGAGGACCATGAGGTGAGAGTCGGGGAAGAATTCCACGACGTTCTGCGCCCAGAACGTGTAGCCGTGGACCCCCGCGAGGGTCACGTTCGTCAGGACCGCGTTGAGCTGAAGCGCAAACCCGTCGGGGGAGCTCTGGTAGAGGTCCATCGGACGGACCCCCGTACCGTTGAAGTCGGCCACCGCCCGGAGGCTCGTCGTGTTCAGGATCGACGCGACGACCGAATTGCCCGGTCCGGCGCTCAGTCCGAAGTCGGCGAGCCCGGTCGGCGCCGGGGTCCCCCGGTAGAGCGGCTCCACGCGACCGCTCGATCGAGCCAGAGCCTCCTGCGCGGGGGTGGCGGAGGAGCGCGGCTCGAAGACAACGTTGCCCTTGATGCCGGCCGCGACGGCCGCCGCGGCGGCCGCCGAAGCGATCGCGCCCGCGGGGTTGTCGCTCTCCGACGTGTTGGCGGCCGGCGGACCGCTGGACGACGAGTTCGCACCGGTGGACGGGGGCGTCCCTCCGCTCCCGAATCCGACGGGGACGGGGGCGGAGCGAGCGGGGGTCACCCCGCCGAGCCCGCCGGCGTGGATTCCGAGGCCGGAGAGCACGACGGAGGCCACGATGCCGGCAAGAAGGACCCTCGTGAGGCGCGACATCCGGAGAGCTCCGGCGACAACCGGCGAGCCGAAGATTAACCTTGCCGACGCCCTCGCCTCGGGGCGGAGGACGGTCCCGCCGCCGCCAGCCCGGGCGCGGGACTGTCCCCCTGCGCGCAGGCTTCCTAGACGTACGCACCGGCCCGAGAGCCTCAGATACTGGCCCGCGATTCCCGGGGCAGGAGTCGCATGCAGCCGTACGGCGCTCGCCGCCGCGTCCTCCCCTGGGCCCTTCTCGGGGTCGCGATCGCAATCGTCGCTGTGGCGGTCATCGCCCTCGTCGTTGAGCTCGGGGCCCGGGGGAGTTGGTTCGGATCGCACCCCGGGCCGTTCGGGGCGTGGGGGGGCCTCCTCCTCGTCATCCTCGTCCTGTGGGTGACGTTCTTCCTCGTCCGAGTGGCGTGGTGGACCCACCGAATGCGGGGGGGCGGGTACGGTCGGCGAGGAGACCCCGCGCGGTTCATCGCACGTCAGAGGTACGCCCGCGGTGAGATCACACGGGAACAGTTTCAGCAGATCATGGCCGATCTCGAGCCGAGAGATCGACCTCCGGGGACGGGGCCCCTTCCCCCCTAAGATCCTGTACCGGACCCCGGGGGCTCCCCGTGCGAGCTCCCCCGGCTGGAGGGACTCAGGGGCTCCTCATGACGCGGGACCGTTCGGACGGAGAGCGCTGATGAAGGATCGAGCCTTCGGCCCGGTAGGGGCCGGAGGAGTCTTCCCGAGACCCCTCTTCCGGCTCCCCTGCGAGCGTGGCTCCTGCGGAGCCACGAGCCGAGCATCCGGTACCGTCTCCTCCGGGAGCTTCTGGATCGCCCCGAGACCGACCCCCAGGTCGTGGCGGCTCGGCAAGCCATCCCTCGGACCGGGTGGGGCGCGGAGCTGATTGCTCTCCAACTCCCGGAGGGTCAGTGGGCGACCCCGGGGACCCTCCCCCGGGACATGGAGGGGCCCAAGTACATTGCGACGCGGTACGCCCTGCATGTCCTCGCCGACCTCGGCCTGGACCGCTCCGACCCGCACGTGAGGCGGGGCGCCGGGCTCTACTTCGACCGGGTCTCCGGTCGCCGCTTCAACGAGATGGGAGGGAAGGACAGCGAGGCGTGCTGCACCGGAGGGGACGTACGGATCGCGATGCGCCTCGGCTTCGGGGACGACCCGCGCGTCGCCCGGTCCGTCGCTTGGCTGCTCGCGACTCAGAAGAAGGACGGGGGCTGGCACTGTTGGCGCTCGGCGACGGGGACGCTCGACTCCTGGCAGCCGCTAGCCGCGCTCGCAGCGATCCCCGAGGGCCAGAGGAGCCCGGAGGTGCGTCGGGCGATCGATCGAGGCGTCGAATTCTACCTGGATCGCGAGTTGATGTACGAGCACGGCGAAACGTACGCGCCGTGGCTGCGGCTCCACTATCCTGTGCACTACTACTACGATGTCCTGGTCGGGCTCGACCTCATGACCTCGCTCGGACGAGGAGGGGACCCGCGCCTCCGGAAGGCGCTGGACTGGTTGGAGGGCCGGCGGAACTCCGACGGGACATGGAACCTGGACGTGGTCCACCCGGATCTGGAGGACGAGCCGTACCTCGAGGCGATGGGCACCCCCTTCTACTCCCTGGGGCTCGAATTCCCCGGCCGACCGAGCCGATGGATCACCGTGACGGCCCTCAAGGTCCTCCGCCGAGCCAGGCGAGTTTGACTCGCGCACCCTGACCGTCCCGGGCGGCGGAGCGACTCGCACGACTCTGTCCGGTCAGACTTTCCCAAGCCCGGGCGGGTTCCGCATACGCTCTTGGTCGTGGGCGACTGCCCCCGCCATGGTCTCTACCATCGACCTGATGGACTTCGTCCACGAGCTCCGCCGCGAGTTCTTCGAGCGAGCCGCGAAGCTCGGATGGAAGGAGTTCGCGAAGGACCGCGGGACGAGCATGCATTCGTTCCGGGACACGTTTCTGCACCTCGCCTACGTCGAGGAGCAGCACGTCACCGAATTCTGCGAGAACCGGGCCACCCCGTGGATGCCCGAGGTGATGCGGATCCCCCAGGACCGCTACCT
>JASIEC010000080.1 GCA_030046135.1 Thermoplasmata archaeon
CCGAACGGACGATCGTAGCGCATCGACCAGACGTGCGCCTCCGACCGCACGTCGACGAGCTGCACGCTGATCCGGACCCGGTCCCCCGACTTGCGCACGCTCCCTTCGAGCGCGACGCCGACGCCGAGTTCCTCCCCGACCTCCCGGATCGACTTCGAAGAGCCCTTGTAGCGCTGCACCGACGTCCGCGCGATCACCCGGACCTGGGGCATCTGGGACGTCCGCGTGATGAGCTCGTCGGTCAGGCCGTCCGAGAAGTACTCGTCCGCGGCCTCGGTGCTGAGGTTCGCGAGCGGCAGGACCGCGAGTCGGACGGGCTGGGCGCCCAGCTCGCCCCGGGGCGGGGCCGCTGCGCGCGGGGCCCCGAGCGCGACGCGGTAGATCTCCACCGGTTCCTGGACGTTCTTCAGCGTCCGCGCCCCGACCCTCTCGAGCACGAGCGGGAGCTTGTTCCGCACCTGCTGGTAGACCGTCCCGGAGAGGAAGACCCCGCCCGGCTCGGCGAGCGGCTCGATCCGGGACGCCACGTTCACCGCATCACCCACGACGTCGCCGTCCTCCTCCACGATGTCCCCCGCGTGAAGGCCGATGCGGAGCAGGATCGCGTCCTCCGGGCTCCGTTCGGCGTTCCGCTGCGCGATCGCCCGTTGGATCTCGACGGCGCAGCGGACCGACTCGACGGCGCTCGCGAACTCCACGAGGAACCCGTCGCCGAGCGTCTTCACCTCGTGACCCCCGAACGCGGCGAAGATCGGCCGAAGCAGCGCTTGATGCTCGCGTCGGAGGAGGAGGGCCGCGCTCTCATCCTGCTGGCCGAGCCGGGTGAACCCGACCAGATCGGTGAACATGATGGCGGCGAGACGACGGACCATTTCCTCTCGGCGCGCCAACTCCGTCCGAGGGATTAGGCCTAGCTATGGGCTCCCCCGACGCGGCGACCCCATCTCGAGCGGGTCGGGTCGACGCGCCGGCCCGGGGTCGCCCCTGAGCTCCGGGCGGGCGACCCGGGGAGCGCGGTCCGCGAAGGGGCGCCTCGACGGTCAGGGGGAGCCCGGAGCGGGGGGGCGCGGGGACGCCGAGCGCAGGAGGCGAAGACGCGCGGGCGCGCCGATCTCGCCGAGGTGGCGGGCGACGGCCGGGGGAACGCGGTCCTGCCAGCCCCGGTCGTCGGCGAGGAGGGCTCGGATCTTCGTCCCCTCCAAGCGGTTGCGGTCGACGAGAGGCGGCCGCTCGACGCGATACCCCGCGCGCTCGAACAGGAGCTCGGTGAGCGGGTTGTTCGCGTAGACCCGGTCGAACGGCGGCAGGAGAGCCTCCAGGTAGCGGACCCAGAGCGCGTGCCGCTGGATGTCCGGGACCGGGACGACCTCGATCCGGTCGAGCCGGGCCTCCTGGACCGCGCGGGCGATCATCTCGAACCGCTCCCCCGCGGTGAACGGGTTCTCGAGCGTGTACGATTGCTCGGCGCTCCCGATCCCGAGGAGGAGGGGCGCGTCCGGGCGCTCGGCGCGGAGCCGGCGGACGACCTCGAGGTGGCCCGCGTGGAACGGCTGGAACCGGCCGACGAGGAGCCCCCGCACGGGCCGCTCGATATCACTCCGGGGTCAAATCGTCCACGTCGTCCAGGAACTCGTCGATGTGAGGGCACCGGGCCGTGAGGTAGTGCCGGCAGTGCTCGCACCACCGGTCGTTGGCGACCGGGCGCAGCGACCGGTTGAACTCGTAGCACGGGCGGTCGAAGAACTTCTGCTCGTCCGACTCGGGGCCCGACTCGGAGAGCGGCTCGGGTCGGGACGGCCCCGACGCGTGCGCCGGGACCCGGAACGGCCCCTTCACGATCCCGCGGGGCGCCCGGTCGGCGCGGCCGGTGCGATCGCCGGAGGGGTCTCCTCGCCGGAGCGGCTCGTCGCGTGGACCATCGCCGCGAGGCGTCCGAGGAGCGTCTCCTTCTTCGCGCCCTGCCCGACGAGGGCATGGCTCAGGACGTCCCGGAGGGTGCGGACGGGGATCACCTCGACCGTGTCGCGGTAGCGCGTCTCGAGGACGAGGTCCTCGAGGTTCTCCTCGGGGATGAGGACGCGCCGGATCCCCGAGTCGGCCGCCGCCTCGACCTTCGCGGTGACCCCGCCGACGGGGAGGACCTGCCCGCGGACCGAGAGCGAGCCGGTCATCGCGACCGACTGGTCGACCGGCACCCCCTCGAGGGCGCTGATGACGGCGGTCGCGATCGACACCGACGCGCTGTCCCCCTCGACGCCGTCCGACGTCCCCACGAACTGGATGTGGATGTCGTAGCGCGAGATGTCCTCGCCCGTGTACTTCTTGACGAGGGCGCTCACGTTCTGGACCGCCTCGCGGGCGATCTCCCCGAGCTTGCCCGTCGCGACCACGACGCCGCCGTCCCGGGTCTGGGCCGGGGTCACCTCGGCGACGATCGGCAGGACGATCCCGGAGAACTCGGCCATCCCGGTCTGCGCGTTGATCGCCGCGAGGCCGTTGACGACGCCGATCGCCGAGCCCTCGGTCGAGAACATGCGGTACTCCTTGCGCCGCTCTATGTAGCGGTCCGCGATCTGCTGCTCGAGCGAACGGCTCGCCTTCTTCGCCTTCACGACCTGCTCGGCGTGGACGAGCGGGACGCCGTCCGCGAGCGCGATGTCCCCCGCCACCCGCACGAGGCCCCCGAGCTCGCGCAGCCGGAGCGTGAGCTGCCCCGAGCGGCCCGATCGCCGCTGGGCCTCGCGAACGACCTCGAGGATCGCGCCCCGGTCGAAGTGCGGGATCTTCTTGTCCTTCTGGACCTCCTGGGCGACGAACCGGACGATCTTCTCCCGGTTCTCGGGCGTGTCGGGCATCGTCGTCTTCACGTAGAGCTCGTAGCCGTACCCGCGGATCCGCGAGCGGAGCGCGGGGTGCATCGACTGCACGCTGTCGACGTTGCCGGCGGCGACCAGGACGAAGTCGGAGGGCACGGGCTCGGTCTTCACCATCGCCCCCGCCGAGCGCTCCGACTGGCCGACGATCGGGAACTTGCGCTCCTGGAGGGCCGTGAGCAGCGAGTGCTGGCTCTCGATCTTGAGGAGGTTGATCTCGTCGAGGAAGAGGACCCCGCCGTTCGCCTTGTGGATCGCGCCGACCTCGACCCGGTCGTGGGGCGGCGTCTCGAGGCCCCCCGACTGGAACGGGTCGTGCTTCACGTCGCCCAAGAGGGCGCCCGCGTGGGCCCCCGTGGCGTCGACGAACGGCGGCTTCTCGTCGGGCGAATGGGAGACCAGCAGCTTCGCGACGCCCGCCCCCGCGTCGGAGCGGCCGCCCGAGAACCGGGCGAGCGCGTAGATGAAGACGACGATGAGGACCCCCAGGAGGAGCGCGGTGAGGTCGTGCGTGGTGAGCACGATGTAGAGGACGACCGCGAAGACCGCCAGAGAGATGGCCACGAACAGGATCGTCCGCTGCTCCTTCTTCTGGGCCGCCTCGAGCTTCTGGGCGGCGACGATCTCCTTGCCCTTCCCGGCGGGCACCACCCGGATCTTGGGCTCGTTCGGGTCCTCCGTGTTCGGGTAGGCGAGGATGTCCTGCAGCTGCTCGTGCGGGAGGAAGTCGACCATCGCCCGGGCGAGCATGCTCTTGCCCGTGCCGGGTTCGCCGATCAGCATCATGTGCCGCTTCTGGGTCGCGGCCTTCCGGGCGACCTCGACCGCGTCGTCCTGCCCGATCACCTGATCGAGGAGGCGCGGCGGCACCTCGACGTCCGCGGTCGACTCGTGCGGCAGGGACTTCGCCCAGCTCTCGAGCTCGGCCGGCGAGGGGGGTTCGCGTGTCTCCTGAGACGCGGTTCCCGCTCCCTCTTCCATGGTGGCCTCTCGGCCCTCCCGGGGGTCCGTTCGGCCAGTTCAATTCATGCGGAGGGCGGTATAAATCGTCTTAGTCGGGGCCAGGGATCGGAGCGCGGGCGCGCGGCCCGACGCCGAGGAGAGGCCCTCCGGCGCGCCGGTCCTGCGGAGCCGTCCCGGCGCGAGCGGCCCGTTATCTAGGACGCGAGGCTCGGCGCCGCCGGCACCGCGCATGACCGTTCGCCTCGAGGGAAAGCCGGTCGCCGAGGCGATCGACCGGGCGACCCGCACGCAGGTCGCGGCCGCCTCGGCGGGAGCTCCGGCCCCGACGCTCGTCAGCCTCCACCGGGGGGTGGCGAGCCCGTTCCGGTTCTACCTGAAGCGGCAGGCCCGGGCCGCGGGGGCGCTCGGGATCTCCTTCCGCGAGGAGTCGCTGGCGCCGTCCGACGGTCCGCCCGAGCTCGTCGCCCGGGTCCGCTCCCTCGATCGGGACCCGGCCGTGCACGGCGTGCTGCTCGAGCACCCCCTGCCCGCCCCCTTCGACTTCCTCCGGGCGGTCGACGAGCTGCGCCCGCAGAAGGACGTCGACGGGGTTGGCTCCCGCAACCTGGGACGCCTGGTCGCCCAGCGCCCGATCCACGTTCCGGCCGTGGCCCGGGCCGCCGTCGCGATCGCGCAGCACTACCGGCTCCCGCTCGACGGGGAGAAGGTCGTGGTCCTCGGCCGCTCCGAGACGGTCGGTCTCCCGCTCTCTCTGCTGCTCGCCGGGCGCCCGCCCGGCCCGAACGCGACGGTGACGCTCGTCCACTCGAAGACGCGCGACCTCGCGGGGGCCCTCGCCGGGGCCCGGACGATCTTCTCCTGCGTCGGCCAGCCCGGACTCCTCCAACGGACCCTCGTCCCCGAGGGGGCGAACGTCGTCGACGTCGGACTCTCGAGCGTCCCCGACCCCGATCGGCCCGGGACCGCGAAGGCCGTCGGCGACGCCGACGCTCGTTCGCTCGACGGCTGGGCGGCGTCGCTCACCCCGGTACCGGGGGGGGTCGGCCCCGTGACCGTCGCCGAGCTGATGGCGAACGTCGTCCGCGCGTGGATGTCCCTCGTCCGCGGCGAGGAGGCCGCGTGACGCCGGGACCTCGTCGAGGGGCCGCGTCGCCCACCCTGGGGGCCGACCTCCGGTGCCGGGACTGCCCGATGTGGTACGGCGCGGAGGACGGGGGCTGGGGCCCGTGCTCGATCAAGCACCGTCGGGGGGACGACCGCTACCTCACGTGGGGAGGGCACGCGTGCGACGAGGGCTACGTGCCGCCGGCCGACGCGGCCGCGTGGGCTCGGGCCCGGGCGTTGAGCGGCTCGCGCTCGACCTCGAGGGCGTCCGCGGTGGGGTACTCCTCGACCTCGAACGCCGGACCGGGGACCCGCCGGGCGACGCGTCGGAGAAGGCCCGGCGCGAGCTCGAGCCGCCGCCGGGCCGGGACGACCCGGTAGCTCCCCGGGCGCAGCCCCGCGCGCCGGACGATCCCACGCGCCCACCGCTCGAGATCCGCCTCGCCGCCCGCTTCGACGACCCCCAAACGGACGGTCCCGTCCGAGGTGCGCTCCGCGAACGACGGGGCGGTCCGTTCGGCCCGGCGACGCAGCCGTTCGCGCAGCTGGACGCCGTCCTTGAACCTCGACGAGCAGTAGTGGACCGGGACGCTGAGGCGCATCTCCCGCACGATCCTCTCGGCGACGGCCCGGCTCCCGAGGACACCCCAGCCGTTCCGGGGATCGAGCCGGTACCCCCGCGCGTGCAGCGACTCCTCGTTCGTCTCGGAGAACTCGAGCTCGTTGAGGTTCACGAAGTCGACGCCGATCCCCTCGAGGACCCGGAGGAGCCGGCGGAGCTCGGCCTCCTTCTCGGGCAGCACGGGGATCTCGACCCCGCGCCGGAGCCCCCATGCGGGCGCCGCTTCGAGGACGGAGCGATAGGCGCCTCCCTGGCTCGCGAGCGGTCCCCAGAGGTAGTGGGGGATGTGGAGCCGGACCTCGTCGAGGCCGGCGGCGGCGAGCCGCCGCAGCTTCTCCGGGTTCGGCTCGTGCGTGTAGAGATGGATGTCATGGTCCGGCCCGAACGTCGACTTGAGGAGGCGGACGTAATGCTCGACCCGATCGGCGACGCCGAGGGGGTCGCCGCCGGTGATCCCCGTTCCCCCCGCGCCGATCGCCCTCGCCTCGTCGAGCACGTCGTCGTCGCAGAGGACGCGCCGCTCGTTGGCGTAGACGACGTCGATCTGGTTGCGGGCGGGCGAGACCGGGCAGTAGAAGCAGCGGAACCGGCAGAGGCCCGTCACGAAGAGGACCAGCTTGCGGCCCTCCCGGCACTGCTCGCACGCGGGCGAGAGCGGACCCCGGTAGCTCGACGCCATCGGCAGGAGGTGGAGCCCCTCGGCGTTCATCGGAGGACCCCGGTAGGCCCGGGAGCCCCTCAAAGCGTTTCCCCGAGGGCCCCGGACGGCGGTCCCGGTGGTGCGACGCCACCTAGTGGGGCCCGAGGAACGCCCGGGGCGTAGCCTCAAATCCCCCGCCCGGCTGGGCGCCGCCGTCACGGAGAGGCGACCCGATGGAGATGCAACCGGGCCAGATGGCGTACGACCGGGCGAGCACCGTCTTCTCGCCCGACGGCCGACTGTTCCAGGTCGAGTACGCGCTGCAGGCGATCCAGATGGGCGGGACCGCGGTCGCGGTCGCCTACGATAGCGGGATCGTCTTCGTCGCCTACCGGAACCTTCCCGTGAGCTCGCTCGCGGAGGCCGGCTCGATCGAGAAGAGCTTCGCGATCGACACGGGCCTCGGCTGCGTCACCGCGGGCCTGATCGCGGACTCCCGCGTGCTCGTCGAGTTCCTTCGCGTCGAGGCCCAGCGCCACCGGCTCACCTACGGCGAGTCGATCTCGCACACGGTCCTCGGGCACGCCCTGGGTACGCTCCTCCAGCAGTACACCCAGTTCGGCGGGACCCGGCCGTTCGCCGTGTCGCTCCTGCTCGGCGGGTTCCAGGGCCGGACCCCCGGGCTCCTCGAGCTCGACCCGAGCGGTGCCACGATCGGCTGGAAGGCGTACGCGATCGGGCGGAACCGGCGCGCCGTCGCGGACTACCTCGAGGAGAAGATCGGCGACAAGCTCTCGGAGGAGGCAGCGTTCAAGCTCGCCGTCCAGGCCGTGGCCGAGGGATCGCCCACCCCGTTCCAGCCCGACGCCCTCGACGTCGCGATCCTCGAGCCCGAGACGGAGCTCCGCCGCCTCGCCACCTCCGAGATCGCGCGGCGCGTGCAGGGGATGCCGTTCATCGGCAGCCCCGAGAAGAAGGGCTCGAGCCGCTAGGCCGGGTCGGCCGACGGGTCTCCCTCGCCGTCGTCGCCGGTCGTGTCCCCGGCCGTCACGCCCGCGCCCCGGTCGGAGGCGAGCGCGCGGCGGTACTCGTCGCGAAGGCGCATCCGCCGGCGGGTCCGGTGGTACGTGACGGCGAACCGGTGGGCCTCGTCGCGGACCGCGCGCAGCAAGAGCATCGGGGCGGCGTTCGGGTTCGGCCGCATCGGCTCGGACCGGTCCGCCCGGTACACCTCCTCCTCCCGCTTCGCGAGCCCGATGGCGGGGATCCGGTCCGCGAGACCGAGGGCGGCGAGCGAGCTCACGGCGGCGGAGAGCTGCCCGGCCCCCCCGTCGACGACGAGGAGGTCCGGGAGCGGCTCCCCCTCCGCCGACCGGCGCAG
>JASIEC010000081.1 GCA_030046135.1 Thermoplasmata archaeon
TGGGTCACGCTCCACGGCTTCGCTCTCAACGTCGATCCCGACCTCGCCGCGTTCGAGCGGTTCCGCCCCTGCGGGATGGACGGGTCGGTCATGACGTCGCTCTCGAGAGAGCTCGGACGACCGGTGACGCTGGCCGAACTCCGGCCCCCGCTCCTCGAGGCCTGGGACGCGATCTTCTCGCCGTTTCCCTCGCGGGAGCCGGCAGCTAAGGTCGCGAGTCCGACCACGCCGGTCCCGGGATGAGCGCGGGAGCGGGCCCGCGTCCTCTCCTGCTCGTCGTGGGAGGGTGCGGCGGCCTCGTCGGCCGGGCCGTGCTCGAGGAGTTCTCTTCCGACCACCGGATCCGGTCGGTCCACCGCCACCCGGCGGAGGGCGAGCCGGAGCACGGCGTCGAGTGGATCCGCCAGGACGCGGCCGAGGTTCCGGCGTGGGAGCCGATCCTCGAGGGGGTCGATACCATCCTTGTCTCCGCCTGGTTCCGGCAGGCCCCCCGACGGAGATTCGTCAAGCTCGGCGCGGGTCTTGTGCGTCTCGTCCGGGCCGCCGATCGTGCCGGGATCCGGCGGCTCGTCCACCTCAGCGTTCCGGACGCGCCCGAGGAGCTCGAGAGGACCCTCCCGTACCTCACGGAAAAGCGAGCCGTCGACCGGGCGATCCGAGAGAGCTCGCTCCAGTACACGATCGTGCGGCCGACGATGCTGTTCGCGGAGCGGGACCGGCTCCTCACTGTTCTCCTCGGCCTCGCCGCCCGATACCGACGGCTCCCGATGTTCGGGGACGGCACCTATCACGTGAGCCCGCTCGCCTCCCGGGACCTCTCCCGGATCGTTCGGCGCGAGGGCGCCGCGGGATCCCGGACCACGATCACGGTCGGCGGCCCCCGTCGCTGGGAGTACCGGGAGCTCACGGACGAGCTGTTCCGCTCGCTCGGCCTCCCGGCGCGCTACGTGTCGCTCTCGCCGAGGAACTCCGTGCGCCTCGCCGCGCTCCTCGAGGCTCTCGGCTCGTCGCTCGTCTACGCCTACGAGATCCGGTGGCTTCTCTCGGACCGACTGGGGGTTCCCCCGTACCCAGGGCTCCCCCAGCCTCTGGAGACCGTGGAGCCGTTCCTGGCGCGGCAGGCCCGTCGACTTCGCCAGGGGGCGCCCCCGCCGGGAGGCCGGGGGCCCGCCCGCTGAGCCCGCGGCAGGACCCATCGAGCGTCCGTGCGGCGTTCCAATTTCGGACACCTTAAGTCGGGCCCGCATTGCAGGCGGACGTGACGCTGCCGTCCTCCGACATCTCGAGCACGATCGTCGTGCTCGCCCTGTTCTCGTTCATCTACGCTCGCCGGATCGTCCGGTCGATCACCGGGACCCGTATCTCGGTGGGCCAGCTCTTCGGGTTCACCGGATTCTACGTCGCCCTGTTCCTCCTCGCCATCGTGGACGGGATCACGCTCCTCCCGACGTACCTTCTCGGGGCGTACGCGGCCGTGGTGATCGTCGCGGGGGTCGGAGCCGAGCGGTACGTCCGGGGCCGCGTCGACGTGCACGAGCAAGCCCCGGGGGTGTGGATGTACCGCCTGAGCCCGATCGTTCCGGTCGTCTATCTCCTGCTCTTCATCGTCCGCCTGCTGCTCGACCTGTTCGTGCTGAGCCTTGACCCGTTCGTCTTCACGCTCTCGCCTCCGCCGGTGGCGTCGCAGGCGCTGTGGATTCTGGCGGCGGTCAACCTCCTCTTCTCGGCGAGCACCGGCCTCCTCGTGGGCCGGAACGTCGCGGTCTACCGCGCCTACCAGGCCAAGCTCCGGGCCGCCCCGGCGGGTCAACCGCTCACCTCTGTGTAGGTCCGAGGAGAGCCCCCGAATCACCTCCTCCCGGAGGCTCCGCCGAACCGAGGAGGTCGGGTGGGCGTCCTCGCGTGTCCCGGACCACCGGCACGGCCGATGGGACCGCTCCAAATCCCGCCGGAGAGCAGCGGGGTCGCCCCTAGTCGACGGGAGAATCCCGCGGTTCTCCCGGATTGGTCGGAGGAGCCCGCACCCGACGGAGCTGCCGCTCGATCCTGGGGAGTCTGTCTCGCACGAAGGCCCATACAATCTCGGGGTCCGGGCGCATGTACTGGTGGATCAACCGTGTCCGCAAGTCGCGGAGGTCCTTCCACGGGACCTGGGGGTTGGATCGCTTGAGGCGTTGCGACGCCTGGTCGGCCGATTCGGACAAATGTTCGAGGTGATGGATCACGAGCTCCCGGGTGTCGTAATCAAGGAAGAAGGTGGCCCGGCCCCGAGCGACGTAGCCTCGCGTTCTCTCGATCGCCTCGAGCATCTCGCCCAATCGAAGCTCGTCGGGGGAGCTCACAGCGGGACCGCCTCGAACACCACCTGGGGCCGGATTAGAGGGTGCAAGCCGCTCTCGGTCACCACGTCGACCTTCCTGCCCAGCAGGGCCCCGAGGTCACGTTCGAGGCGTAGCTGATCGAAGACGTCGGCGCCCTTCCGGAACGTCACCAGAAGGTCCAGATCGCTGCCCGGCTTCGCTTGCCCCCGACGGACCGAGCCGAACACCCGGACCCGGCGAGCCCCGTATCGGCGGGCGATCCGAAGGACCTCTCCCCGACGATCGGCGAGGACCTGAGCGATCCCCACTCCCGTGGAGGGAGGAGGTATCGCGCGGAGCTTCGGCCGATCCCAGAGCTTCGACTTGCATCGGGGACAGATTCGCACGACCGGCCGAGACGGACGCCACGCATACGCGCACCGAAGGCATCGGAGCACGGGGATCTCAACGACCTGCATCGTCGTCCGGTAGAGAACCGCAGGAGGCGGGGTCGCATTAAACTTACCTTGAGGTAAACGTGTTGCGTTCGCGGCCGTCCTTCCCCAAGAACCGAACGGCTCGGCCGGGTCCGAGGATCCCGGCTAGACCCGGGGGTCTCCCCCGTGACGGCGCTCGGCGTCGCACGAGGGGCACAAGCCGGGGCGACTCTCCGCGAACGAAGCGTCCTGGCACTTCGCGCAGAGCGGACGGTCGCAGACCACGCACCCGAGGACCTCCTCCCACGACGCGACGTCCGTGCCGCACGACGCGCAGACGTCGTGACGGATCGGTTCCACCGCGGGTCGCCGAAGGGCCGGGACGGCCGGAGGGGGTTCGAGCGACTCCAGCATCGAATCGAGCTCGGCGTCGATCGCGGCTTCGTCCACGGCCGGCTGCGAAACCGCCGAGAGAGGGGCCGGAATCGGTCGGGGCGGAGCGAGGGGAGGCGTGGGTGTCGCAGCCGGAGCTGGGGACACCGGGGGTGGCGCCGGGCCCGCAGGCGGGCTCGCGAACCTGACCGCAGGAGTGGAAGCGATGGGTGAGGCTGCGGGCGATTGCGGCGTAGCTCGAGCCCCGCCCGCCGCTGGGGAACGGAGCTGCCTGGTCGCCGTGGGTGCGGGGGCGCCACGGACCGGGGTCGTAGCGGCGGCCAACGCCTCCCAATCCGCCCGGCGCACGAGGATGTACTGGTCCCCCTGGGGCAGCCGACCGCCGCCCTCGGAGTCATCGACCAGCGCCAGGGCGATCCCGCCCCCGGTGAAGACCATCCCTACTCCGCCGACGAGAGCCCACAGCGGCAGGTGCCCGACGGTTGCCCGCGAGAGGCTCGGCAACCCGAACGCCAGCCCAAGGCAGGTGCCGCCGAGGATGAGCATCGGGAGACTGTGTAGGAGGTTCTCCTCCAGCCACGAAGCGGGAGGGAGGGAGCGGGGCCTGGGCTGATCCCGCCGCTGGGGCCCGCGCTCTGCTGACGACGCAGAAATGACCGGTTCGTCTTGAGACGCCGTCACCCGCGTTCCGAGATCACGGAAGGGACGGCTCCTGATACGTTGTGGGGTGGGGCGCCCCTCCGGGTGCCCCACCGCGGGCGGGCCTAGCTGGCGACGATGACGGTGACCGAGGTCACGGTGGCGGGGCCGGACGCGGTCGAGCCGATGTCGAAGTCCTGAACGATAGGTTCGGAGGCGGCGTTCGTGTCCGAAGTCTGGCTGTAGTAGTAGGGGATGCCGGGGGTCGTACCTCCGGTGGTGGTGACGTAGACGGTGATCTCGAGGGTTCCGTTGCCGGGGAAGGCGGTGTCGACCACGGTGTTGAGCGTCACCTGCTCGACGAAGTCCCCTGCGAGGCAGCCCGAGTGGCCCAAAACGCCGCCAGCGCAATCGGTCGCGCCCGCGCTCGTGACATTGCACGCGTGCCCTTCACTGCACGTGGTGTTGGTGAGCGTCGAGCCGAGCATGCCGAGGCTCGTGGAGTTCCACGTGATCCCCGTCACCGCGCTCACGGTCGTCGTCTGCGAGCCCTGGTACGAGTTGGAGTGCTGCCCGAGCTGGACCGAAGCGGCGGCAAACCCTCCGACCAGCGCCACGAAGGCCAGGGCCATCGACGCGTAGATCGCCTTCCGAGACGTCCTGATTCTCATTCGAGGTCACCTCACAAGATTCGCGAGTTTGCTTGCGAAGGACCCCTATTTAAACCCGCCTCTCTTCGCAAAAATTCGGCAAAATAACGGGAAGTCGGCCGACCGTCCCGAGACGTGCCGGGGAGTTCTGGACGGTGACGCGCCATGCTGGTGCGCGGCCGCCCGATCCGGAGATCCGGATCTCGCATGCCGCGCAGCGGGCGGCATTCGGTGCGACGCAACGGTCCCGACGGTACCTCGATCGGCGCGGCGGGGGAACCGGGGCCACCGAGCCGACCGGCGCCGTACCCGACTCCTCGCTCCGGACGGGAGAGGAGACGGACAGGAGTATTTTTAGCCCGGGGCCGTCCATCGGCGAACCGATGGAAGCGGTCGATCTCAGCCGGCGTCTCTCCGACTTCGGGCAAGTGGCGGGGGAGGTCCTCCGGGACGTTCAGGAAGTCACGGAGCAGCAGATCCGGCACTGGATCGTCAATCCGTTCCTCACGGCGCTCGGCTGGGACCCCCACGACAAGCGCCAGGTGTTCCTCGATTACCACTCCCCGAAGCGCAAGGAGACGGTCGACTACGCCCTCCTGGACGCCGACGGCCGCCCGAAGCTGTTCCTCGACGTCCGCGAGCGGACGGCGAGCGTCACCGAGTTGGGGGCGATCGGCGACCGCGCCAAGGAGTCCGAGGTCCCGCTCATCCTTCTCACGAACGGCCGGGCGTTCTCCCTCTGGTTCGTCCCGTCGACCAACGACGCGGCCGCCCCCCTCTTCGTCCTCTCGCTCGAGGAGCTCGCGTCGAACGCCGAGAACCTCGTCGGCCTGACCGCCGAGTACCGGCTCAGCGAGAGCGGGATCGGCCAGCTCCGCCGCAGCGCGATCCGCCTCGCCGTCCTCCAGATGCTGGAGGAGAACTCGGAGAAGACGTTCGACGCCCTCGTCAACTGGGTCCAGTCCGAGGTCGCCCCGGGGGCGCTCGACGAGACCACCGAGCAGGCGATCCGGGACGCGACGATGCTCTGGCTGACCGAGGAGCACCTCACCCTGCCTCCGTTCACGTCGACCGACGGCAAGCGGCCTTCCGACCTCCGCATCACGACCCCGAAGGATTGGGAGTCGTTCCCGCGGGGTCCGGCGGGGACGTTCCAGTACAAGTACGACACCGCGAAGATCCTCGACCTCCGCCAGGGCGCGAAGGAGGTCCGGGAGCAGATGCGCTCCCAGGGGCTCCGGACCCCGACCGCGACGAGCTTCGGGGGGTTCTACCACGCCCTCCGCTCGCGCGCCGGGCTCTCCGGGAAGTAGGTCCCGCCCTACCCCGGGCCGCGCCGCGGCCCGGGCAGGATCAGGTGGCTGTCGCCGAACTCGTGCCACAGGTACCCCGCGCCGAGGGCGGTGGCGTACGATCGGTGGACCATCTCGGAGCCGGCGACCGCGCCGAGCAGGGCGAGGTGGGTGGTCCGGGCGTCGTGGAATCCCGTGAGAAGGCCGTCGACCGCCCGGACCGGGGTCGCCGGGGAGAGGTAGAGCCGCGTGAACCCGCGGCTCGCGTGTAGGCCGCAGCCGTTACGGACGGACTCCAGGGCCCGAACCACCGTGGTCCCGACGGCGATCGCCCGATGTCCGGCGGCCCGCGCCCGCGCGATCTCTTCGAGCGTGCTCGGCGGTACCTCGAACGGCTCCGGGAACACGGGGGGCCCGGTTCCGGCCATGTCCCCCTCTTCGAGGCTCGACACCCCGGCGTGGAGGACGATCGGGGCGAACCGGATCCCGCGCTGGCGAAGGCGGTCGACGAGGCGCCGGGTGAACGGCCGCCCCGCGCTGGGCATCTCGACGCTCCCCGGAACCTCCCCGAACTCGGTGCGGTACGCCTCGGGCCCGACGCCCGGAGCGAGGTAGCCGTACCGGATCGGCTCGCCGACCGACCGCATCGCTTCGGCCAGGTCCGACTCCACGCGGAGGAACGAGAGACGCCGGATCCCCGGATACTCTCCGACCAAGCGGGCCGGAACGCCCCCGACCCGGATCGTCTCCCCGGGTTGGATGGGGACCGGGCCGGGAGCTCCCGCCCCCCAGCGGGGCTCGACGAGCCAGAGATCCTCCCCGTACTGCGTCGACGCGTGGATCCGGAACTCGCCGGCCGATCCGTGGGCCGGAAGGCTCGCCGGGAGCATGGCGCTTGCGTTCACGACCAGCAGGTCTCCCTTCTCGAGAATTTCGGGGAGCTGGTCGAACCTCCGGTGGGCGTCGCCGGCCGGCGTGCTCACGAGCAGACGCACCCTGTCCCTCTCGATCCCCCGAGCCTCGGGCGGACGGTCCGCATACAGGGGGGCCGCCGCAGGGGCCCGGGACTCGGCCGGGCTCATGCGGGGACCTCCCAGCGATCGGCCTGGGCCCGGAAGCGCTGCCCCGTGATCGCGGGAGGGCTCTGATGCAGGAGCCAAGCCCAGAACGGGAGCGTGACCTCGGGGAGGGGTCGGTCGGAGATGTCCTCCCCGGGAAACGCCGCCTGGTGCATCGCCGTACGCATGTCGCCGGGGTCGACGCTCACGACCGAGATTCCCCGGGAGGCGAGCTCGTGGGCGAGCGTGAGCGAGCAGAGGTCGAGGGCAGCCTTGCTGGCGCCGTAGCCTCCCCATCGGGGATACCCGCCGACCGCGGCATCGCTCGAGATGTTGACGACGAGGCCCCGGGCCGCTTCGAGCGCTCCGCGGAGGCTCTGGACGAGAGCGAGCGGCGCGAGGAGGTTGACCGACAGGATCCGCTCGAGGCTAGGGAGAGGGTGGTCCGCGAGCTCGGGGAGCGGTGAGGGCCCGAGTTCGCTCGCGTTGTTGACGAGAAGATCGAGACGCCCCCCAGGCGCGAGGGCCCGCACCAGGGCCGCTCGGTGCGTCGGATCCGCGATATCGCCCGCAATCGCCGTCACCCGGGCGCCCGGGGCGCGGACCCGGGCCGCCAGCGCGTCGAGCGCCTCGCGTCCCCGCGCCGTCACGACGAGGTCGTACCCCTCCCGGGCCAGGAACGTGGAGAGTACGTCGCCAAGGCCCCCGCTCGCTCCGGTGACGAGCGCGACCCGGGGCGGTCGCCCGCGGCTCATGTTCTCGCCTTCGCCCCCCGGACGAGGAAGCGGCAGACCGGGTCCCCCGCGACGACCCGGTGCGAGACGTCGACCCGCGCCTCGAGCAGGGACTCGAACATCCGACGCTCCACGTCGCACGCCTCGGGGAACTTCTGCGCGAGGGCGAGGATCGGGCAGTTGTGCTCGAGCATCTCGACCGAGCCCGAGCGCCGGGGACCGACCTCGGCCATGTAGCCGCCCTCGGTGCGGATCCGGGCGAGCTCCTCCACCCGTGCTCCCAGCCCGGCTCGGGGGATCCGAGACCGGTTCTTGGCGGCGACCTCCTGGGCCCGCTCCGCGAGGAGTTCTCGAATCGCGGGGCGACCGAGTCTCCGGTCGATGAACTCGAGGGCGCAGATCGACATGTCCGCGTAGCTGTGCGGAAAGAGAGCGGCGGCGGCCGGCGTGAGCCGGAAGACGGCCTGGGGCCGACCGACCTTTCCCGCACGGCTGGACCGCTCGACCAAGCCCTCCTCCTCCAACCCTCGCAGGTGGCCCAGCGCCGCGACCTTCGAGACCCCGAGGTTGGCGGCGATCTCGGCGAGAGAGGCACCGGGGAGTCGCTTGAGGACCAAGAGGAGCCCACGCCTCGGGGAGCTCCGGCGGAGCGGCTCGGGCTCGGTCATCGGGGCCGGCTACGACGCCGCCATTTATACAGCGTTTCATTTACAAATTGAACGAACCGCGGGCCCTCTCGGTCGGCCCTCGGGCGAGCGGCGGTGCTCACACGGTGTTTCGACGCTTCGGAGGGTGGGGCGCTCCGACAGGTTCGTATCCTAGGAGGCCGATGCTGGGGTATGGTTCCCCCCAGCTCTTCGTCCGGCGCGAGCGGCAACCCCTTCGTGGACGTCATGGAGGCGCTCTCGAACCACCACGGCCAGGTCGACATCCGGCTCGAGCGGATGACGCTCAAGCTCCCGTTCGTGCGGGAGTCGGTCGAAGTGAGCGGCACCGTCACGATCTCGGTCCACCTCCGAGAGCTCTCCGAGAAGGAGCGCTCGGCGCACGTGAGCCGCGAAGTCCGGGCCCTCTCGGGCTGAAAGTGCCCGCCGGCACTCGAAGGATTTAATACGCATTAATGCGTATGTCACGAGGGCCTTGAACCCTCCTCTCCCCCGACGTGGATCCCATCCGTGCCTGCGGCGAAAGTGCGGCCACTCTGAGGATGCCCACCTGCCCACCCCTGAGCTCGCCTCCCCCGGCGAGGTGGTTGTCTGGTGCGCCGAGTGTCGGTCTCACGAGATCGGCAAGCCCCGGCGGTCGTTCTTTCCGAGGCTCGCTGGTCCGACGGCGATCGGGCGGGCGCAGCCCCTGGGTCCGTTCTGACGGCTTCGCCGCTGACCCCCGCGCGGGCCGCCCTGGGAAACGGCTCTCGGGGGACCGGCGGACTTGAGACGTTCGGGAGCAGGATTTCTGCCACCCCCACTCGTGGTTCTGGGCAGACGCCCCAGCGAGGATTTGGCCGGACGTGTGGGGTTCCCGCTCCATCTGAAGCGACATCGGACCCCTAGGGATTGACACCCCGCCCGTGAGCACGGGCGCCCTTGCGGCAAGCGAGGCAGCCGTCCACCCGAGCGCCGACCTGGGTCAGCGCACCGGGCTCACGGAGGTTCAGTCGGAGCGGGGTGGGCTCGAGGACTTCTTGGCTTCTACCGCGGTACGAGGAGTCGTTGCATAGGCGCGCTCAATGGCCAGTACGGCGTCCTTCTCCTCCTGCGTCACCGGGGACGCGATCCGTCGAAATGCGTACCTTCGACTTTCCGAATCTCCAGGCATCGTGGGTCCTCTAGCGCGCGCCGCCATATACGAACAACCGGGCGTCTGGACTTCGTGATGGGGGGTCTTGCGGCAGGGCCGCATCGTTCCCAAGTTTTCCGTTTTCAGGGTGAGCCTGCTTCCTGGGAGCCTGACCCTAGTAGCCAGAAGCGCCGAAGCCCCACCGGTGGCCTTGAACGGGCCCCTCGCCGGAGCCTCCCCCGAAAGCCAGACGTCCGGTCCTATATCGCCCCGAGCAGGTGGCCGACGAGGAACCCCGCGAATCCGGCGCCGAGGCCGATGATGAGCATCCGTCCCGCGTTCGCCCACGGGGAGCCGATCGTCGTGCGGGCGGTGTACCAACCGACCGCGACCAGCACGAGTCCGGCGAGGACGACGGCGACGATCGCCGCCGCCACCGTGCGGATGCCTGGAACGAGGAACGGCAGGACCGGGATGATCGAGCCGACCACCGTGGCACCGAGAACGATCAGGCCGCTGTTCCGAGGCTGATCGGCCTTCACCTCGGCGAGGTTGAGTTCGAACGCCATCATCATGTCGAGCCACGCCTTCGGCTTCGCCTCGATCCGGCGGAGCATCTCCTCGACCTCCTCCCCCTCGTACCCCCACCCGCGCAGCACGACCCGGATCTCGTCGCGCTCCATCTCGGGGACCTCCCGCATCTCTCGGGTCTCGCGTTCGACCTCGCTCAGGTAGAAGTCCCGCCGCGCGAGCGTCGACGTGTAGGCGACAGCCCCCATCGAGATCGACTCGGCCGCGAGGGCGGCGAACGCCGCCACGAGGACGATTTTCGTCGTCGCCCCGGCGGCGACCAGCCCTAGGAGGATCCCGAGGACGTTGACGAGCCCGTCCTGGCTTCCCAGAATGAAGTCGGAGAGGAGAGTGGCGTGAGGATGAGATTCGTGAGGGAGGAGCGGCTGGGGGATGGGCATCCCTTTCGGCAGCGGACGCGAACGATAAGCCCGGCCCCCGGTCGCGCGGGGTCGTACGGTACTCAGCGGCGGGGGGAGGCCCCGCGACGGGGGATTTCCGTGCCGCTTCGATGGCGCTTGCGCTGCCGCACGAGCCGCACAGCCGCCCGGAGGATCTCCCCGTGGTCGAAGGCGAGGGGAGCGGCGGAGGGAAGGCCAATCCACGCGGCTCCCTCGGCGTCGTCGCCCCCTCGGGGCGTTCCGCCCCGCCCCCGGATCAGAAAGGCGACGGACGTGGCGGGTGTGCGGGGGTCCCGATCGGGCCCGGAGAAGACCCCCACGAGGCCGGCGGGCCGGCCGGAGAGCCCGGTCTCCTCGCGAAGCTCCCGGACGACCGCCTCCTCGACGGTCTCCCGCAGCCCGACGAACCCGCCCGGGAGCGCCCACCAGCCCCGGAACGGGGGGCGGCCACGCCGGACGAGGAGCACCTTCCCTCTCCGGATCCAAACCGCGTCGACCGCGAGCGCGGGACTAAGGTAGCGACGGGCCATGGGGATGCCTGTCCTCTCCCTCGGAAAACGAGGCCGGGCCGCGGCGATGCGGACAGTAGGTCCTAGGGTGGAGGACCCTCCGGAGGAGGACCTCTGTCTCGGGGTCGTACCTGCCTTTCCTCTGGAACGTGGGGGCTTAAAGGGTGGAACCCGAGGAAGCAGGGTAGAGTGGGGACGATGATCGACACACCGCTGGTACGACGACCGGTGCACACCGGAGGGGTCCTGCTCCTCGCAGCCTCTCTCCAATTCGTGATCGTGGCGGCCCTCACGGCCGGACGAACCCCCGGGGCGACGATGTGGACCTCGTCGCTCTCCGCGCTCGCGGCGGCCCCGTCGCCGTGGGGAACGATCTTCGAGGCGTCGCTGGTCGCCCTGGGCGGCCTCGCCGCCATCGCCCTCCTGCTCGTGTGGAGCTCGTTCGACGAGCTCCCGAACCGCGGGGTCGGAATCCTGGCCCTGCTCCTCGGCGCGAGCGCGACGGCGGCGGCCGGCGTCCTCCTCGTGAGCTCCCAGCCGCTCTCCTCGCTCGGCGTCCGAATCGCCCGGGACCTCGCGGTCGTGGCGGTCGGCGCGGGCCTCGTTGTCGTCTCGTTCGCGATGCAGCGGACCGACCGCTGGCGCATCTCCCGCCCGTACACACTCGTCACGGGCGCGGTGATCCTGGGTGCGGGGGCCCTCCTCGCGTCGGGGCTCCACCTTCCCGTGAGCGCAGGCGTCCTCGAGCGGCTCGCCCTCGTCCCCGCCCTCCTCTGGCCGATCGTCGAGGGAGCCCACATCGTCCGGCTCCACCGGTTCGCCCCGGGGCTGCACCTCAAGGTCGCCGCCGCGTAGGCCGCCGAGGGTCCGGGCGGGATGTCGCCCAGCCCCGCCGAGTCCCTCACGGGGCCGTGGAGCCGCGAGGCCGGCAAGGATTATCCTATCGCCGGCGGTCGTCGGCGGCGCGGTATGGCGATCCTGCGGAGCAAGGCGCCGCTCCGGATCAGCTTCGCGGGCGGGGGGACCGACGTCTCCCCCTATCCCGAGGAGAAGGGCGGGGCCGTCCTCAACTGCACGATCGACCGGTTCGCCTACGCCACGCTCGA
>JASIEC010000082.1 GCA_030046135.1 Thermoplasmata archaeon
CGGACCGCCCCCTTCGTCACGATGACGAGGTCGACCCCGCCGTCCTCGAGCTCGCGCACGACGGGGGCGAGCTCTTCGAGTCCGTCGATCGGCCCCATCGAGACCGAGTGGTCCAGCGGGACGCTGAACAGCTTCCGCTTCGGGTCGGGGAACAGCCGTCGCAGGCGGATCGATTTTCCGTACATGGTTCGTACTTCCTCCCTTTCGGAGGGAGGCGCACGGGAGTCCGCCCGACGCTAGGTCGGCTCGATCGGGGCGGCGCCCTCCCGGCGCCTCCCGTTCACCAGAGCCAGGCCCCGGCAGCGCGGCGCGACGGTCCTTCGATCGAGCCGAACCGGAGCCGAACTGCCATCGGAGGTCCCGAGCGCGGAGGCCCTATTTAGAGTTCCCGGGGGCCCACTTTTCCGCAGCGATCACGCCGTCCACGAGCAACGCGTGGATCGAGAAACCGCGGAGCATCTGGTCCCACATCTGCCGTCGCACCGGCTCGGAGGTCGCGAACGCGGCCACGATCCGGCCGATCCACTCGCTGTGCTCGACGTCGGCGACGGCATGGAGCCGATAGTACTCGAGCGGACCTTCGGCCACTCCGTACTTGGCCCGGAACGCGGGGAGCAATCGCGTGCAGAGCTCGACGTTCGGAGGCTCGGAGGAGCCCGCGGCGGAGACGAAGAACGGGTGGACCCGGTTCGTATAGAGGAAGTCGTCGATCGCCACCATCGTGCTCGGGAGGTGGGTCGCCCCCGTCACGTCCGCGCGCGGGACGCCCAGCCCCTCGCAGAACCGAAGCCAGAGTTCGGGGTGGCCCGTCGTCGTTCCCTTGGGGTCGCCGGCCTCTTCGAGCAATTGGTCGAGGATCAGCCTCCGGTAGGGATCGTACGCGGGCTCGGGCGGACAGTTCGTGAACCGCTCGGCCATCGCGGTCGGCACGGAGGCGAGCCACGGGTAGAACTGCTTCGCCCACGCCCGCACGACCGGCTTCGGGACCTCGCCCCGCTCGAGGGCCACGAAGAACGGATGCGTCCGGAACGGGTGATTCTCCATCTTGTAGCGGGTGAGCTCGTCGCGGAAGCGCTCGCCCTCGAAACGGACCCAGGGGGGTTCGGGCATCGACGCGCCGACCGGCCTCCGGTATATGGACGGCGAGGTTCTCCCCTGAACCCTGAGCGTTATCGAGAGACCGCCCGGTCCGGGACGATGCCTTCCCCCGAGCCTCCGGGCCGCCCCATCCCTCCCTTCGGGCCGCTCGAGGGCCTCCGGGTCCTCGATTCCGCCCGCTTCGTGGCGGGCCCGTGGGCGGCCACGTATCTCGGCGAGTTCGGGGCGCGGGTGATCCATGTCGAGGGGCCTCCGTTCCGGGCCCCGTACTCGGATCCCACCCGCACCCTTCCACCCCTCCTCCCCGCGCACCGGGCCGGCGGGGGGGTCTCCGAGTCGTGGATCCAGTACAGCCGGAACAAGCTCTCCGTGGGCCTCGACGTGCGTGCTCCCGAGGGTCGGAAGGTCTTCCTCGACCTCCTCCGCGCCTCCGACCTGTGGATCGAGTCGTCCAGGCCCGGAACGTACGACCGCCTCGGGCTGTCCGACGAGGAGGTCTGGAAGGTGAACCGCCGGCTCACCATCGTCCACGTCTCGGGCTTCGGCAGAACCGGGACCCCGGAGCGCGTGGCCGCCCCATCGTTCGACCTCGTCGGGCAGGCGTTCAGCGGCTACCTCTCGCTGCAAGGGAACCCCGACCCGGATCCCCCGATGCGGGCCGGTACGGCGCTCAACGACACCGTGACGGGGCTCGCGTCCGCGGCGGCCGGCTTGATGGGCTGCTACCACGCCCAGCGGACCGGCCGAGGGCAGGCGGTCGACGTCGCGCAGTACGAGGTGTTCTTCGTTCTGCTCGAGAACCTCGCGCTCGATTACTTCATGCGGGGCGTCGCCCGCGGCCGTTTCGGCACCGCGCACGCGCGTCTCCATCCGTACGACGTCCACCGAGCGTCGGACGGATGGGTCGTCGTCGCCGCGCCGACCGCCGCGGCGTGGAGCCGCCTCAAACAGCTGATCGGGTTCGCAGGGAGCGAGCACGACGAGACCTCCCGGAGGCTCCAGGATCGGGCCCCGGTCGATCGAGCGATCGCCGAGTTCTGCGCGTCACGCTCCCGAGCCGCCCTGGAGCGACTGGGGCGCGAGAACGACCTCGCGATCTCCGCGGTCTACGATATCGCCGACATCGCGAAGGACCCGCACTACGCCGCGCGCGGGATGTTCCTCGAGTGGGAGGACCCCGTCGTCGGGAAGGTCAAGGGAGCGGGGGTCGCGCCCAAGTTTTCCGAGACCCCGGGCGGGGTCTGGCGGGGCGCGCCCTGGCTTGGCCAGGACAACGCGGTCGTCCTCGGCGAGATCCTCGGATACTCCTCCGAGGAGATCGGCCGACTCCGAGCCGCCGGGATCGTGGGGGAGGATCCACCGCCAGGGTCGGCGGTGTCGCCCGCCGGCACTCGCCCGGTGTCCGGAGCGTAGCATGGGTGCCCTGTGGAGCCTCCCCACCAGTTCGATCCTCAACGACCTCGAGGCGGCGTGCCAGCAGCTCGACCTGCCCGCCCGGTATCGGGCCCTCGACCGGGACCCTCGGTTTCCCGACGAGGAGTTCCGGGGGTTGGGGGCTGCGAAGCTCCTGGGCCTCACCGTCTCTCGCGACCTCGAGGGACGGGCCCTACCGCTGCCCGACGCCGCGGCGAGCCTCTTCCACCTCGCCCGACTCTCGGGGACCACGTTCGCGAAGCTCCTGCTCCAACCGGAGTTCTGTTCGGTCCTCCGGGACCACGGCTCGCGGGACCAGCTCGACGCCTGGTACCGCCCCCTTGTCGAGGGACGGCGTCTCGTGGGAAATCAGATCACCGAGCCCGGAGCGGGCGCGGACGCCTCGGCGCTCGAGACCGTGGCAGCTCCGGTCGCCGACGGCTACCGCCTGACCGGGACGAAGAGCGAGGCCGCGTTCAGCACGGATGCGCACGCGGCGATCGTCTACGCGCGCCGGCCCGGGTCCCGGCGCACGGACGGTGTCAGTGCCTTCCTCGTCCCCCAGGACCTCGAGGGGATCCGTCGCACGACCACGAGCGTCGATCTCGGGGAGCGATGGCAGCGGCGAGGTCGGATCGAGTACGACCAGGTCGCCCTCCCCCGGTCGTCGCTGCTCGGTGAGGAAGGGGCGGGGTTCGAGTACCTTCAGGCCGAGCTCGCCCAGGAGCGCGGCCTGCTTGGGGCGATCTATCTCGGGGTGGCCCGGGCCTCGTGGGAGGAGGCGGTCGCCCACGTCGGCCTCCGGCAGGCGTTTCACCGCCCCCTCTCCGACCGGGAGGCGGTGGCGTTCCCCCTCGTCGCCGACGCGGCCCGGCTCCAGGCCGCCTGGCTGCTGGTGGCCGACTCTCTCGGCCGCCTCGAGCGGGGGGAGGAGGCCGCCGCCGAGACCGCGCTGGCGAAGGTGATGGCGACGGAAGCCGCGCTGGCCACGATCGATCATGCGATCCAGTTCCACGGGGGCCGAGGCTACTCCTCGGAGCTGCCGCACGAGCAGCGATGGCGCGATGTCCGGAGCGGTCCGATCGCCCACGGGCCCTCGGAGGTCCTGAACCTCGTCGCCTCGCGCAAGGTGTGGCCCCGCACCCCGTCTTGAAACCGTTAAGGTGGCTCCCGGGATAGAAACGGGGAGGACCTCCCCCCGACTCGAGGCGATGGATCGATGGCACGCCCACGTCGCAGAGTGCCGCACGCGACGGAGCTCCTCCTCGCTCTCCTGCTGATCGCCGGATCTCTCGCGGTCGTCGACGCCGGTCCGGCCTCGGCGACCGGTGAGCCCCGGGCAGCGGTACCCGTCGCGACCGCGTCGGGATCGCTCTCGCCCGCCGTGCTCGCGTCCGAACCGCGCGAGCCGGTTGCGGGGACGGCCGATGACGCGGCTCCCTCGGGCTCGGTCCCCCTCTCGGCCACCGCCGTCGGGAGCCTCTCCGTCCTCGTCACGTTCGGTTACGCCAACAGCTCGGAGCTGGCGTCGTTGCTGGCCGGCCTCACGGATCCGAGCTCCCCGCAGTACCACCACTACCTCACGGCAGCCGAGTTCGATGCAGAGTTCGCGCCGGCACCGTCGACGTACGCCGCGGCCGTGGCCTACTTCGGCGCCGAGGGGGCGAGGAATCTCACCTCCTATCCGGATCGGCTCGCGCTGACGTTCGACGCGAGCCCCTCCGTGGCGTCGGCGGCGTTCGGCACGACGATCGAGACGTTCGCCGGGGGCGGGGGAACGTACCTCGCCCCGAGCTCTCCGATCACGCTCCCGACGTCGCTCGCCAGCGTGGTCGTGGGCGTGGAGGGCCTGAGGTCGGACAGCGCCTCGGGCGCCGGTCCGGGTGTCGCGGGAGGCTCCGGAGAGGAACCTTCCGCGAGCGACGTCGTCGGCCCCTCGGACGTGGCGGGGTACCTCGCCCCGCCGACCGTGGACGGCGTCCAGTACGAGTATCTCCCCGACCTGCAGGTCGCGAACGACGAGCTCTCGTTGTTCGACCAGTACGGATTCCCCCAGAACGAGACCGTGGCGGCGATCGTCGCCGCGGGCGAGTACACGGGTACGGGCGAGACGACGTCGTGCGGGACCCTCACCTCGGGCGAGGACGTGGGTCCGTGGGTCTCCACCGATCTGACGGCCTACGACGGCGAGACGCTACCGTCGGGCGAGCCCGACTCGCCGGTGGTGGCGGTGCCGGTCTCGGGCGCGTCGCTCCCGGGATGCCTCGCCTCCTGGGACACGACCGGGACGGTCCTCGCGAACACGGCCGAGCTCGAGGCGATCGCGTCGACCGCGCCCGGGGCGTCGATCTACGGCGTCTACGGACCCACCTGGGCGTCCGCGGACGCCGCGTTCGCGACGATCCTGAGCCCACCGTCCACCCTCTCCGCGGCGGTGCGGGACGGGCTCGACAACGTCTCGGTCGTCTCGACCGCGTACGCGGTCTCGGACCGGAACGACACCTCGTGGATGACCGATCTCGAGCAGGCTCAGGCCCGCGGGATCACGGTCCTCGCCGCGACGGGCAACGCCGGCGACAACCCGAAGAGCTCGGCGTGGACCAACACGACGGTCGAGTTCCCCGCGTCGATGGCCTATTCGAAGTTCGGCGACGTCGCGGTCGGGGGCGAGACGATCACCCTGAACCCGTCGAACCTCACCCTCGCGACCGCGGACGCCTGGAACATCTCCTCGTCGGACACCTCCCAGGGGGGTCCGCTCGGGACCGAGGGCGGGGTCAGCAGCGTCTTCACCTCGGAGCCGTCCTGGCAGGCGTCGTCTCCCGGCGCGAACGCCGTCATCGACGGGCTCGGTCGGGCCGTTCCCGACCTCTCGGCGATCGCCAACAACACGCTCGTCACCGTCACCGTGGACGGGATCCGGTACGACGCGACGAACGCCAGCGCAACCGGGCCGTTCAAGTTCGCGGACGGAACGGGGATCGCAGTCTCCGTCACCGCCGGACTCGTCGCCGAGATCGACTTCGTGCTCGAAGGGGCCGGCACCGCTCGCGTGGGGTTCTTCGACCCCGAGCTCTACGCTCTCGCGGACGAGGAGTACGCGGCGCTGCCGTCGGGGTCGATCAAGGGGACGACGCCGGGAACGTACAACGCCTCGCTCCCGACGCTTCCGCTCCGGGACGTCACGGCGGGCCGGAACGATCTCTACGTCGCCCTCCCGGGGTACGACCTGCTCACCGGCTGGGGATCGCTCGACGCGTACAACACGACGATGTACCTCTTCACGGTCGGATCGGCCGGGATCGCGGGACGACTCCAGGAGATCTCGGACAAGATCGCTCTGAACGGGCTCGCGGCCACCACGACGCTGCCCGGCGGGGCGACCGACACCGCCTACAACGCCTCGGTCCAGCAGAGCTTCTACCTGGCGAACTCGTTCGGCGCCCCGGTCTACGGAGTCCGCAGCCTGGTCCTCATCGCCCGGGATGGGTCGGACTGGACACTCAACTTCACCGGGTGGGTCTCGTTCCCCTTCTCGGGGCTCTACCCGAACCTCACGGTCTCCGAGTTCTGGTGGCCCCAACCCGGGGAGACGCTCTCGCTTCCCGTCACGATGAACCTCACGACCTCGCTCGTGCCGGCGGCCGGCTCGACCCCGCCCGAGGTCAAGTTCAGCTTCGGGGTCACGGGGACGAGCAACCTCACCCTCAGCGTCCCGGGGGCTGCCTACATCCTGGGCTCGACGAACGACAGCTACTCCTGGCAAGGCACGACGTACTCGAACGGCCCGAAAGGCTCGGCGAGCCCCCTCGGCTACCTCGCCCCCCAGTGCGGGATCGAGGGGGGGCCGACCGGGGGGTCGGGGGACTTCGGTCGGGCGACGGCGGGAACCGTGGAGGGCTGGGTCGAGCCGTACGGGGGCTCGAAGCTGGTCGCGGCGACGACGGCGAACGTCTCGCTCACCGAGACCCATAACCCCGAGACCGCCGCGAACCTCACGTACCACGAGAACGCGACGGTCCCGAACGACTGGTCGTTCAGCTCCTCGCCCGGGGGCGCGATCCAGGGGATCTCCGAGGTCGGTCCCGCCGGCTCGACGGTCACTTGGAAGGAGACCGGCCTTCCGTCGAGCGCGACGTGGTTCGTGACCCTGCCGGGGGGCGTGCGTCTGCTCTCCGCGGTCGGGGGCTCCACGATCGTCGCCTCCCTCGTCAGCGGTTCCTACGCCTGGACGGCGGCCGTCGACCTCGCGAACTGGTCCGCTTCTCCCGACACCGGCACCGTCACGCCCTCGGGGTCGGCCCTCGAGGTGGACCTCACGATCTACCGCGCCGTCAACACGGTGACGTTCACGGCGACCGGTCCCACCTTCCCGTTCGACTGGTCCGTCACGATCGCCGGCATCCCCGAGCTCTCGGGGTCCACCTCGACGCTCTCGACCTCCCTCGCGTACGGGAAGTACACCTACACGGCGGCGGACACCGCGGCGAACTGGGAGCCCGAGAGCCCGACCGGGAGCTTCACGATCGGCTCCACCCCGACGGCGATCCCGGTCGCCTTCTCGCTCGTCACGTTCCCGGCCGAGATCTACCTCTACCCCCCGACCGGCGTCGCGATCTACTGCACCGTGACGATCGGCAACCACTCGAGCACGGAGGAGCAGCAGACGTACACCGCGCACCTCCCGAACGGGACGTACAACTGGTCGGTGAGCAACCTTCCCGCGGGGGACCACGCCCACCCGTCGAGCGGGCAGTTCGTGATCAAGGGGGCCCGGCAGACCGCCTCGGTCACGATCACGGGACCGGCGCGGGGGCTCTTCGGTTTGGGTCTCCTCGGCTACGGTCTCCTGGGGGCGGCGGCCGCGGTTGTGATCGTGGGGGTCCTCCTCCTTCGCCCGCGGCGCACCCCGCCCCGGCCACCCAAGCCACGGCCCCGGGACCAGACCTGGCAACCCGGCGGGAACTGAGCCGCCCGGTCGACCCGGCTCTTCCTCGCCGCCGCTACGCCCGCTCCGTCCGCGGGGGAGCGCGGAGGGAGCCCGCCGAACACGCTGATGCCCGGCTCGGTCTCGAGCGGGAGGGGCGCGGGCCTATGGGACCTGCGGGCGAGCGACGGCGACCCGGCTCCCGGCCATCGGCAGCAGCACGGCGCCCTCCGCGAGCGCACCCGGGCTCGCTCCCACGAAGGAGGCGGCCACGGCCCGGGGGCCGGGGGTGGGAGCCCCGGTCCGCCGCGGCCGGGTCTCGGCCCGGCCCAGCCACCGCCGGACCGTGTGCCGGATGTCCGAGATGTAGAGGTTGTCGTACGGGCAGTCCTCGATGCAGTCGCCGACGCCGCAGCACTTCGTGCTGCGGAACTCGCCCGTCTGTCGGAAATGACCGACCATGTCCGTCAACCCGACCGGGCAACCCTTCGCGCAGTCCAGGGTCGGGCAATCCTTGCAGACCTGCTTGTCGCGGACCTTGAGCTTGAACGCCCCGATCTTCTGGAACGCCTGCGCGATCACGCCGGTGTAGCACCAGCCCATCGTCACGCAGTTGTAGTTCCCCGCGTACGGGATCGCGACGAACAGGACGTACCAGCCGACCGAGAAGGAGGCGATGAAGAAGAAGACGCTCGGGTCCGTCCCCTGGATGTAGACGCTGAGCGCCCCGATCGAGTCGAGGTAGGAGAGGACCGAGGTGCCGACGAGGGCCACCATCACGAGCCCGAGCGTGATCGAGTACGCGCTCGAGAACCGGCTCGAGAGGTACTTCCGCGCGATCGGGCTCGAGCGGTTGAACGACTTCATCGAATCGATCGTGGTGCCCAAGTACATCATCGGGGCGGTGCAGAACACCGCGCACACGACCCGTCGGCCGAACAGGGCGACGAGGGCGCCCGTGATGACGTACGTCAGCAGGACGGCCCCGAAGACGCCGACCGCGAGCGGGTAGGAGCCGATCCCCATCGGCCAGCCGAGGAACGGGACGGTGCTCGGGTTCGGCTGGTTCGGGTAGAGGAGCGCGAAGTAGAGGCTGGGGTAGAAGACGGCGAACGCGGCGTAGCAGCCCATCATGAGGCCGAGACGCACCCGGTTCTCGAGGTTCTTCGTCTCCCGGAACTTGAAGACGACGAGCGCCCCCATCTCGAGGCCCATCATGATCAAGAACCAGGAGGACCCGGCGGCGGTCGCAAAGAACCAGAAGCCGTTCGAGAGCGCGTTGAGCGCGATCGTCCCCGCGGGGCCGGCGAGGGGAAGGAACGGGAAGCCGCCGAGGTAGGCCGCGGGGTCGAGCTGGACGCTGAGCACCGCCCCCATGCAGACCTCCGCGACGAACACGCCCGAGAGGAGCGCGAACGTCCAGGCGGGTCGCAGCTGCCAGGGGGTCGAGGGAGCGTCCCGGAATCGGGAGGGCCGAGAGACCGCCGCGAAGACGACGACCATCTCGAGGACGATCGCCACCGCGAACGCCGTGGCGTCGCCGAAGTACTGCCAGACGAACAGCCCGGCCATCATGAGCCCGTACACCGCGACGAGCTCGACCAGGTAGTCCCCGAACGGCGCGGAGAGCTGCCGGTACCGATAGAGGTATTCGAACAGGAAGACGAAGAGCCCGATCATGAGCGCGCTCGATGCGTAGATGGCGAGCGGCGACCAGGTCGTGCCGCCGAGGGCGGTCGGCGTGAACACCATGATCGCGGCCTGGAGCAGGAGCACGGTGAGGATCGCCCGGGGCAAGAGCCGCCAGAGGAGCGCGGCGGTGAGGAACATCTCGGCCGCCATGGTGAAGACGAACCACGGCGAGTTGATCGTCCCGACGAACACGGCCAGCCAGCCGCCGCTGACGGCCGGGACGCCCTGGGCGAGGAGCAGGCCCCAGCTCATGAGGAACTCGCTCACGAGGACCAGCGCGGCGAGGAGCACGGCCAACCCTGGTCCGAGGTACGGGGCGGCGATCCCCTCACCGAGCCCCGAGCCCGGCGCGCCGCGCGCTCGCAGGAGCGCACCCAGGAGCGGGGCGACCGTGGCCACCATCAGCACGCCGCTGACGGCGAGTCCCGCGACGAGGCTCCCGATCGACGGAGCCCGAAGATAGACGATGACGCCGACCCACATCTCCCCCATCATGGCGAGGAGGTAGAGCGCAACCCACGACCGCGCCCGACGTTGCGCCTCGGCGGCCGAGCGGACGAGGAACGCCGTCGCGCCCGCCATCCCGGCGGCGATCAGCCCGAGCCCGACGAGGAGCGTCTCCGTCGCCACGGTCGCCGTCCGGCATGCGCGAGACCCGGCCCCGCGTTATATTCCCACCGTGCTTACTACAAATTCCGTAGGAAGGACGACGACGGCGCCTCGGGACCTTCTCGAGCCCGGCCTTCTCCTGGGGACGGGTATTGGTGGTCCCCCCGCGCCGCGGCTAGGCCGAACCGATCGGGCCCCAACGCCGCCCAGAGGAACACGATCATCTGGGCGATCAGCGCGAGGGCGAAGACGCCGGCGTTCGAGAGCTCGATCCAGACGTACAGTCCGCCCGCCATGAGCCCGAACGAGAGGACGAGGAGGAGGAGGTAGCGGGCCGCGGGCGTCGAGATCGCCTCCTCCCGGACGAGCGCGACGAGGATCCACGCCACGGCGAGCGCCATGAGCCCGCTCGCCCCGAGCGTGGAGCCGAGGAGCCAGGGCACCCCGCGCAGAGTGGGTGGCGAACAGATCATGACGGCCGGCTGGAGCGCGAGCAGCCGACGCATCAGCGGCGGGAATCGCGCGAGAAAGAGTCCCAGGGTGAGGAGCATCTCGAACGCCATCGGGAAGACGAACCAACGGGAGACGACCGCCCCGGTCGCGATCGCCAGCAGTCGGTGATCGCCGACCCCGAGGCTGACGGGAAGCGTGTGTGTGATCAGGCTGAACGACCAGCCCATCAAGAACTCGTTCGCGACCACCAGAGCGATGACGGAGGCGACAAACGGCGTCCCACCGGCCCGCGGGACCCCCGGGACGAGACCGTCCGCGTGGAGGCGGATCTCCCGGAGGAAGCCGACGAACACCACCGTGGCGCTCGCGGACATGACCCCCGAGGCGACCCAGAGGGCGGCCGCCACTCCCTTGGCTCCCCCCGCCGCGAAGTAGACGATCACGCCAAGGAACATCGCCGCCATCATGGCGAGGATAAACTGCACCACGCTCGCCGAGAGCGGCCCGGTGGCGGCGACGGCCCACTTCACGCAGATCGCGGCGACCGTCGACATTCCGGCCGCCAGCCCCGCGAGCAGGCCGACGACGAGCAGCTCGGTCACGGACGGTCGAGACGCACGGGGTATCTCTCCTTGTTGAGGTCGCCGCGGTCCGCTCTCGCCTGAGCCCGCCGCCGGAGGCGGAGTCGGAGCCGCCGGCGTCGGGCCCGGCGCCACCGTTACCGGCGGACCCTCGCCCCCGCAAACCCTACTACCTGCGCGAAGGTGGGGGCCCGCCGTTGCAGGTGAACGGATCACGACCTCAACCGAACCTCCCAGCGGAAGCCGCCCAGCGCCCCCTCCGTCCACGGTCGCCCCCGGGGGCTGGCGACCGTGGCACCGATGGAAGGGCGTCGACCGTCAGAGCGTACCTCGTTCGTGGGTCGCAGTTTCGAGAGACTTGGCTCGCTGGGCTGTCATCGCCGTGCCCATCGGGGTCGTCGCCGGCCTCGGCGCGGCAGCGTTCTACTATCTGATCACGGTCGTCTCCCAGGCCCTGCTCACCGGGGTCGCGGGCCTGACGCTCCCGGTGGACGGGACCCTCAATCCCGCGCAGCTAGCGTGGGCGAGCTCGCTGCCCCGGCTGTTCTGGATCCCCGGTCTCATGGTCGGAGGGGGCCTGTTCGTTGGCTTTGTCGCCTGGAAGTTGGCTCCCGAGATCGCCGGGCACGGGACGGACGCCACGATCCGCTCCTTCCATCGTCAGGCGGGGGCGGTCCGACTTCGCGTGCCGATTCTCAAGGCGCTCACGAGCGCGGTGACGCTCGGAACGGGCGGGAGCGGCGGCCGTGAGGGGCCGGTGTCCCAGATCGGAGGGGGATTCGGGTCGATGTGGGCCAACCTCGTCGGCCTGAGCGACCGGGATCGCCGGATCGCCCTGGCCAGCGGGATGGGCGCAGGGATCGGCGCGATCTTCCGAGCGCCGCTCGGCGGCGCGGTGTACGCGGCCGAGATCCTCTATCTCGGCGATTTCGAGCCCGAGGTGTTCGTCCCCGGCATCATCGCCTCGGTGGTCGCCTACTCCGTGTACTCCTCGATCTTCGGGTTCCACACGTTGTTCGCGACGTCGGCCGCCTTCGCGAACTACGCGTTCAACCCCGAGCGCCTGCCGCTCTACCTCGTCCTCGGCATCGCGTGCGGCGCCGCGGGAATCTTCTTCACCTGGATGTACCAACGGGGCGACCGGTGGTTCGGGAGCCGTCCGTGGGCCCGGCCGTGGGGACCGGCGATCGGGGCCGGCCTCGCCTCGGCCGTCTTCGTCGGCACCTACTTCCTCCTTCCCGAGCAGGGCCACTTTGCGTCCCTCTCCTCCCTTTCGATCGGCTACGGGTTCGTTCAGGTCGCGGTCGCCGGCGATCTCGGCGCCTTCACCTACGGCCTGATCGGCCTCCTGATCGCGGCCGTCGTGATCCGGATGGTCATGACGACGTTCGTCGTCGGCTCGGGCGGGAGCGCGGGCCTGTTCGGCACGAGCGTGGTCGTCGGCGCGTTCCTCGGGACCGCGATCGGGGGCACCTTCCACGTCCTGCTCCCGTCCCTGGTCCCCACATCGATCGTCGCGGTGTTCGCCATCGTCGGGATGATGTCGTTCTTCGGGGGGATCTCGAAGGCCCCGCTCGGCGTGCTCATCATGGTCGTGGAAATGGCGGGCAGTTACGCCGTTCTGCCGGCCGCGATGATGTCGATCTTCGTCGCGTACGTCGTGACCGGGCCGTATCACATCTACTCCGAGCAGCTCCCCAGCCGTCTCCAGAGTCCGGCCCACCGCGAGGAATACCAGAGCTACTTCCTCGCCACGACCACGATCGGGGAGATCGCGCGCTACGACTCCGAGCCGGTGCCCCCGTCGATGTCGGTCGCGGACGCGATCGACGTGGCGGTGACGCACGGCCGGGCCGTTCTCTCGGTCGAGAGCTCCGGGGCCTGGCACGGAGCGCTCCGTCTCTCCGAGCTCCTGAACGTCCCTCCCGAGAAGCGCGGCGAGCTCCGCGCCGCCGACCTCGCTCGCCCCGTCGACCTCGTTCTCCCCGCCGATCTCACGGCCCACGAGTCGCTACGACGGATGGAGGAGCGAGCCACCGACGTGGCCGCCGTGATCGCGGTCGACGGACCCAGTCGCGTCCTCGGGCTCGTCACCCGACGCGGACTGCGAGCCCCGGACTCTCTCCTCCCCCACCCGCCGTCGGGCCCTTGAGCGGCGCGCGGGGCACGAGGGTCGTTCGGCTCCGATCCGAAGTCCCTCGGAACACGGCGGGACGACTCCTCGTTCGAGGGAACCCCGGGGTCTCGTCGTTCCGCGGGATCGATCCGCGCGACAACCGCGGGCTCAGGTGGGCCCGATCGGGACCGGGGTCCCGCGGGGTGTACGCGATGCGTTCGTCACGAATCCCCGCCGGGCCGTTCCCTACTTCCCTTTTGCCGCACTCGGCCGCTTCGGTTCGATCGGGTGTCGGGCAGCCCACTCGCGGGCCCCGGGAATCAACGCCGACGCGGGAGGGGGCCACTTCCCGTGCAGCACCCGACGATCGATCCAGAAGGTGGTCGGGGGCTCGACGTCCATCTGCCAGAGCATCGCCTCGATCTCTCCCAGGTGGAGGAGGTGCTCCGTCACGCACTGGGCCAACGCCGCGTCGCGAGAGAGGCGGATCGGGTACTTTCTCGCGGCGACCCAGACCGCGGGCTTGGCGAGCTCCTGAGGAGTGTTCCACTTCGGGAACCGGGCGTTCCCGAGCTCGCTGACGTCCCGGAGTCGCCGGCGCACGGACGCGAGGGTGAGGTAGCGGTCCTGGGGGATCCGCATCACCTCGGGCATCCACGGGGTGGCCCGGTTCTCGCAGAATTCGGTGACGTGCTGCTCCTCGACGTAGGCGAGGTGCAGAAACGTGTCCCGGAACGAATGCATGCTCGTCCCGCGGTCCTTCGCGAACTCCTTCCATCCGAGCTTCGCGGCTCGCTCGAAGAACTCGCGGCG
>JASIEC010000083.1 GCA_030046135.1 Thermoplasmata archaeon
ACGCTCGAGATCGCCGTGGCGCGCGGGCGTGCGGCCGACCGGCTCCGGGCCCGGGTCGGAAGCCCCGTCCGGATCGCCGCGGTGCCCGGTCGTCGCCCCCTCGGACCGCCACCGTAATTATCGCCCGCCCTAGGTGAGGAGCGCGGGGGCGTCCGTCCGCTCGGGAATGGCGAAGCGAGACTACTACGAGGTGCTGGGGGTCCCCCGCGGCGCCCCGACGGACGAGATCAAGTCGGCGTACCGACGCCTCGCCCGGCAGTACCATCCGGACGTCTCCAAGGAGAACTCGAAGGTCGCCGAGGAGAAGTTCAAGGAGATCTCGGAGGCGTACGAGGTCCTCGCGAACGAGGAGAAGCGGAGGCGCTACGACCAGCTCGGCTTCTCGGGGGTCGAGTCGGACTTCGGCCCGGGCGGCTTCACCTGGCAGAACTTCACCCACGCTCAGGACCTCGAGGACCTGCTCGGAGCGTCCCCGCTCTTCCAGCAGTTCTTCGGCGGGCTCGGGGGCCCGTTCGGAAGCTTCGCCCGGCGCGACTCGTCGCGCGGGAGCGATGTCGAGGTCGCGCTCCGGCTCCCGTTGAAGGCAGTGATCGAAGGGGCCCACCCGACCGTCGAGGTGCCGCACGCGGGCCCGTGCTCGGCGTGCCGGGGGACGGGCGCCCGCGACGGAACGGCGCTCGAGACGTGCCCCGAGTGCCACGGGCAGGGCCAGGTGCGACGCGTGCAGAACCGCGGGTTCGCGCAGATGATCACGATCGGGACGTGTCCGAAGTGCGGCGGGGCGGGCCAGCGGATCCTCGAGCCGTGCCCGACCTGCCGGGGTCGGGGCCAGGTCTCCACCGTCGAGAAGATCGAGCTCCGCGTCCCCCCCGGGCTCGAGGACGGCACCGTCCTTAGGGTCCCCGGCCACGGGAGCGCGGGCCGGCCCGGAGGCCGCCCGGGAGATCTCTACGTCCAGCTCGCCTTCGAATCCCTCGACCCGTTCCGCCGGGAGGGGGCCGAGCTCGTCTCCGACGCGACGATCCCTCTCGCGACCGCGGTGCTCGGGGGCGAGGTGACGATCCCCACGCTCGAGTCGCCGGCGGCGCTCAAGATCCCGGCGGGGACCCAGCCCGAGACCCAGTTCCGGCTCCGGGGCCGCGGGTTCCCCCGACCCCACGGCGGGGGGCGGGGCGACATGATCGTGACCGTCCACGTGGAGATCCCGCGCTCCCTCCCGGGGAAGAGCCGCGACCTCCTCAAGGAGGCGCTCGGCGGCGACGGCCGTCCGGTGGGGAGCCGTCGGGAGTCGATCTTCGGCCGCCGAAGCTCGTGACGGCCGACGACGGGCCCCCGGCCGACACGTACTTCACCGAGCGTCCGCGATCGCGCTCGTCGCGCCGAGAGCTGAGGTTCCTCTACCGCGGGGAGCTCCTCTCGTTCGTGGTCGACCGCGGCGTCTTCGCCTCCCACGGGCTCGATCCCGGGACCGCGCACCTGATCGAGTGCCTCGAGGTGAAGCCCCGCGACCTCGTCCTCGACCTCGGGACCGGCTGGGGCGCTCTCGGGGTCGCGGCGGCGAAGAGCGCCCACGCCGGCCGGGTCGTGCTGACCGAGGTGAACCGGCGCGCGGCCCGCCTGGCCGAGGAGAATCTCCTCCGCAACGGCGTCTCCAACGCCGAGGTCCGGGTCGGCCGCCTGTTCGAGCCGGTCGGGACCGAGACGTTCGACGTGATCGCGACGAACCCGCCGTACCGGGCCGGCCGCGAGCTGATCCTGGAGCTCCTCGCCGGCGCCCCGGGCCATCTCAAGCCGGGCGGCCGGCTCGTCCTGGTGGGCAAGGGGAGCCAGGGGATCCGCTTCTACCAGGAGTGGCTCGAGGAACACTGGGCGGGGCCGGTCCGCGTCCTCGGGCGGGGCTCGGGGTACCGCGTCCTCGAGGCGACGCTCGCTCCCGCGCGCGCGGCCCCGGCCCCCGCGATCCGTCGCCGCCTCCGAAGGGGTTAAGAGCCGGACCCCGCTCGGCGGCCACTCTCGAGGAGCGGGGGCGGGCTCCGGCCCGTCGCCAAGCCCGAGGGGATCCAACCGAGGGGGGGACCGCCGCGCCCAAGGAGCCGAAGGAGAAGAGCGACGCGCCGCCGGCCGCGGCGCCGTCCGGCGCAGCCCCGCCCGCCGACGAGGAGGCGAAGCCCGGCCGCAAGGACAAGCCCGGCCCGAAGGGCAAGGAAGGGAAGGACGGCAAGGAGGCGAAGGAGGGGAAGTCGAAGGGACCGACGCCCCCGAAGACGCCGAAGTTCGTCCCCGACAATCCTAACTTCCGCTACATCGTGCGGCTCGCGAACACGGATCTCGACGGGACGCGCCCCACAGCGCTCGCGCTCACCCGCGTCCCCGGGGTGGGGCTGCGGATCGCGGAAACGACCTGCCACCTGGCGCAGGTCTCCCCCTCCGAGATGCTCGGGAACCTTCCCGAGACGACCGTCGAGGGGCTCGAGTCGACGCTCACCTCGCTCGCGACGAAGGTCCCCCGATGGATGATGAACCACCCCGGCGAGCCGGTCCTCGGCGAGTCGCTCCACTACGTCAGCGCCGATCTCGAGACCCGGCGGCGCGACGACGTGAACATGATGAAGATGATCCGAAGCTACCGCGGCGTCCGGCACGAACGCGGGCAGAAGGTCCGCGGCCAGCGGACCCGCTCGAACGGTCGCACGGGGATGGCGGCCGGCGTGCTCAAGAAGGCCGCCAAGGAAGCGGCCCAGGCGGCCGGTAAGGAAGAGGCCGCGGCGCCCGCCGCCGCGGCCGCCCCGGCCGCCGCCGCCGCCCCCGCGGCGAAGAAGGAGAAGGCGTAGGGAGATCCGATGGGCGACCCCAAGTTCCTCCGCCGCCGCTACGACACGCCGAAGCACCCGTGGGAGGGGGCCCGGATGGAGGAGGAGACGAAGCTCCTCGAGCGCTACGGCCTGAAGAACAAGCGCGAGCTGTGGAAGGCCCAGTCGATCCTCCGAGGGTTCCGTCGACAGGCCCGCGAGCTCCAGGCGCGGCTCCGCGCCGGGGCCCCGCAGGCGAAGGTCGAGACGGAGCTCCTCCTCGCTCGGCTCCGTCGGCTGGGCGTCCTCGGCGTCAGCACGCCGTCGCTCGACGACGTCCTCGCGCTCACGATCGAGGATGTCCTCCGACGCCGCTTCGAGTGGATCGTCTTCACCCATCAGCTGGCCCCCACCCCGTGGGGAGCCCGCCAGTGGATCGGCCACGGTCACTTCTCGATCGGCGACCGCCGGATGACGAGACCGGGATACCTCGTGCCGTCCGCGGACGAGGCGAGGATCGTCTACTCGCCGACGAGCCCGCTCGCGGCGGACGACCACGCGATGCGGCTCGCGCTGCGCGCGCGCCTCGAAGCACGCCCGGCGCCTGCGGCCGCCCCCGCCGCTCCCGAGGGAGCCTAGGAGGGGATCGACGTGGCGAAGGTCGGGATCGCGCACATTTTCGCGAGCTACAACAACATCCACATCACCGTCACCGACATCACCGGCGCCGAGACGCTCGCGAAGGCGACGGGCGGGATGGTCGTGAAGGCGGCGCGCGACGAGTCGAGTCCGTACGCCGCCATGAAGGCGGCCGACCAGATCGCCGCCGCGATCAAGGAGAAGGGGTACGAGTCGCTCCACGTCCGCGTCCGGGCGCCGGGCGGCAACCGCGCGCGCTCGCCGGGGCCGGGCGCTCAGGCGGCGATCCGGGCGCTCGCCCGGGCGGGCGTGAAGATCCAGCGGATCGAGGACGTCACCCCGGTGCCGCACGACGGGACGAAGCCAAAGGGGGGCCGGCGGGGCCGGCGCGTCTAGGGTGACCGTCCGCATCGAGGAGCTGACGCCGAAGGCGTCGAAGCTCGAGATCGAGGGCGCCTCCGCCTCGCAGGTCAACGCGCTCCGCCGGACCCTCCTCGCCGACGTCCCCAAGCTCGCGATCGAGGACGTCGAGTTCCACCTGGGCCCGATCCGCGACGAGACGTCGGGCAAGGACTACGACTCGTCCACGAGCATGTTCGACGAGGGGGTGGCCCTCCGCCTCGGTCTCCTGCCGATCCCCACGGACCTCTCGCAGTTCCGCCGCAAGTCCGAGTGCACGTGCGAGGGAGCGGGGTGCGTCCACTGCCAGGTGATGTACTCCGTCGACCGCAAGGGCCCGTGCACGGTCTACGCGAAGGACGTCGTGCCGCTCGGCGACGCCTCGCTCGCGATCCTCGAGCCCGACGTCCCGATCGTCCGGCTCGGTGCGCGCCAGGCGCTGCTCGCCTACGCGACCGCCGTCGTCGGGACGGCGCGCGAGCACTCGAAGTGGCAGGTCGCGCACGGCGTGGGCATGTACCCTCGACCCCACGTCCGCATCGCCCGCAAGGAAGGGTGCACCGAGGCATGCCTCAAGCGGACCGCCGCCTCCTGCCCGGTGAACATCCTCGAGATGGCCGGGGGGAAGCTCACCGTCCACGACGAGGAGAAGTGCATCGACTGCGGGGCGTGCGAGAAGACGTGCGAGCACGGCTCGATCCGGATCGAGCCCGACGCCGAGAAGTTCTTCCTCCGGTTCGAGACCGACGGGTCGCTCTCGGCCCGCGAGGCGCTCCGGTTCGCGCTGAAGGACCTCAAGCGCCGGTTCGAGGCGCTGCGCGAGGGGATCCAGTCGATCCCGTAGCGGGCGACGAGCTCGTCCAGTCGTAGCGGAGGATCGCCGCGATCCCCCCGAGGCCGACGAGCCGCTCTCCGGCGGCCTCGGAGGCACGGACGACGAACAGGCGCGCCCGCTGACCCCGGGACCGGTCCAGGATCGCCGCCACCTCCGGATCGGGGAGGAGCGTCTCGGCGACGAGCAGCGTCTCGATCGCCCCCGCGTCGAGCGCTTCCGCGACCTCGCGACGGCCGACCGCCGCCCGGGACCCCCCCGAGAGGGCCCGGATCAGTCGCTCGACCACCTCGGCCTCCTCGGCCGCGACGCTCGCGCGGAGCACCTCGCTCGCCCGGCCCGAGCGGAGCAGCTCGTCGACCCCCGCGCGGCCCGACTCGGACGCCGGGTAGACCCGGACGCGTCGCGCGACCTCGGGGGCCGTCTCCGCGAGCCGCCGGGAGAGCTCCTCCTTGAGGAACCCGGGACCGGCGACGACGACCGCGACCGCGTCGCCCGCCTCGCGCACGAGCACGGTGACGAGCTCGTCGAGGTACGCCGACCGGTCGCGCTCCCCCTGGCGGGCGTCGAACCGCTTGCCCGCGATCGTGCGCCGGACGTCCGCGATCGGGTCGATCGCCCGCCCCCGGAGCCGGACGATCGAGGAGTCCCCCCAGTCCACGGCGGCGACGACGATCGCGGGATCGCCCTTGCCCGAGAACCCCTCGTCGAGCAGCGCCCGCTCGGCGGCGGTGAGGGTCGGCTTCAGGATCGACACATCGTCCCCCTCGGCGAGGTCGAGGGTGTGGTGCCGCCCGATGTCGAACGGCCCCTCGACGATCGGGCCGGTGATCCGCACATGCTGGGAGAAGCCGTGGAATTCGACCTGCTCCGCCCGGACCGCGAGGTAGACCCTCCGCCGGGTCCTCTCCGCCCCGGGGACGTCGAGCGGCGCCTCGGGGTCTCGGCGGGTGGTCGACGCCCCCACCAGGTCCCCGGGGCGGACCAGGCGGGAGATCCGCCAGAGGTCGCTCGGGGTCTCGAGGCGGAGCCGGTGGAGCCCCGTCGTCGCGTCCCGTGAGAGAAGGCGCATGGTTCTCCCCGGAGGCGCCGGAGGGGAGGGGGGGCTACATGCCGTTTCCGACCGGCGGCACCCGGCGCGCCCGGAGACCCCCCCGGTCGAGGACGGGTCGCTGGAACCCTGTCACCGCGGGGCTCGATACGCTTATCGAACGGGCCCTTGCTCGGGGGCGAGCGCCGATGGGGACGACCGCGGACCGCTACTCGGCCCTCTTCCAGAGGGAATCGTTCGGCACGTTCCTCGTCGCGGGCGCCCTCCAGTACGCGGCGCCGCCGGCCGTGCTCGTGGTGCTGCTGTTCCGGGTCGCCCTCGCGTATCCGGCCGCCGACCGGGAGACGTTCGGGGCCCTCGCGCTCTCGTTCCTCGGCCTCGCCTCCACGCTCCCCACGCTCGCGGCGGCGTTCTTCGCCGGGAGCCTCGTCGACCGGCACGATCGCGGGCGGCTCATGCGGGCCGCGAACCTCGTCTCGCTGCTCGCGACCGCCTGGCTCGCGGCCGACCTCTACTTCGACCCCGCCCGCCATTTCCCGCTGCCGGGGCCGGCGGGATTCTACCTTCCGCTCTGGGTCGTCATCGCGTATCCCGGGTGGGCGCTGATGGCCGCCAGCACGACCGTCTTCCGGCCCGCGTACAACACGACGGTCCCCCGGCTCGTCTCCAAGGAGGAGCTCGGACGCGCGAACGGCCTTCTCTACTCGGTCGCGGCGGCGGCCGTTGCGGCGTCGACCGTGGCCTCGGGCGCGCTCCTCACGTTCGTCTCCAGCACGGAGGCGGTCGCGGTGCCGTTCCTCCTGTTCCTCACGACCCAGGTGCTGCTCCTCGGCTTCCCGCTCGACCTCCGGCCGAACCGCTCCCCGACGGCCCCGTCGTCGCTCTGGTCGTCCGTCCGGGAGGGGTTCGCCTACCTCCTGGGCCGGCGCGATCTCTTCGAGATGACGCTCGCCGCCCTCGTCATCAACTTCCTCGTCGCGGTCGCCCTCGTCGAGCTCGCCCTGTACGTCGTGAGCTGGCTGGGGCTCGTCTCGGGGATCTGGTACGGCGCGGTCGTCGCGGCCGCCACCGCCGGCGCCGGCGTGGGGCTCCTCGGGGCCTCCCACCTCCCGTTCGAGGAGCGCGCGGGCCGGTTCATCCTCGGCTTTGTTTTCCTGGACGGCCTAGCTCTGCTCGGTCTCGCTTCCACGCGATCGATCTGGGAGGCGCTCCCGCTCGTCTTCGTCTACGGGGTGTCGACCGGGATGATCACGACGATGTTCCTCTCGACGGTCCAAGCGACCGTCCCCGACCGGGTGATGGGACGGGTCTTCGCGGCCGACGAGGTCGGCAGCTACGCGCTCGTCCCGGTCGGCCAGTGGATCGGCGGCCTCGTGACGCTCGCGGTGGGGGTCCGGGACACGTACCTGCTCACCGGGGCGGCGATCGCCCTCTTCGGGCTCGTGATGCTGATCGCGTTCCGCTCGCTCCGGCGGTTCGGCTACCGGCCGAGGGCCCCCGAGCCCGGGGCCTCGGGCCCCGCCGGATCGTAGGGCGCGACCGGGATCCTCCGAGTGCTGTACCAGTCCCGGGTCGGGCCGAGCGACACGGCGAACCCCAGCCGACGGTAGAGGCGGAGCGCCCGCTCGTTCCCCTCGGTGACGTTGAGGTAGATCGATCGTTCCCCCCCGTCGACCAGCGACCGGATCGACGCTCCGAGGACCGACCGCCCGAGGCCCTGGCCCTGGGTCTCGGGATCGACCATCACCTCGAGGATGAGAACGCCCCGGGGCCGGCGGGAGGCGAGCGTCGCGGCGACGAGTCTCCCCGCCCGCTCGACCGCCCACGAGCCCGAGGGGAGGTACTCGCCCCATCGGCCGGCGAAGACGTCCCG